>JBEAMY010000146.1:0-2670 GCA_041165725.1 Pseudomonadota bacterium | reverse complement strand
AAGCGGTGACCGTTCAGATCACCGAGGACCACAAAAGAAATTTGCTCCATTCCAAATTCCTCATGATCGCCATGGGTGTCTTTGTGGTGTTGGCTGTGGGCATGCTGTTTGCTGTTTCAGTTCGATTGCTGTCGAATGTGCGCCAGCTGGATGCGCTCACCTTGCAAGTGGGTAAGCGCGTGGTCGAACTCGATGAAACCATTCATGCTTTCAGCAAAGCCAGCCAAAGTTTGTTTGAGCTGACTGAAAAGCTCGACACCTTCCAAGGCCAACAAGCCACCATCACGCCTCGCTTTGATCAGCTGGACAAAACCGTGTCTTTCCTGGCGGACAAGGTGAACGAAGTGAACCTCTATCGCCCGAGGCCCTTGGACGACAAGTTCCAAGGTTTGCAAAAGCAGATTTCAGACGTTTCGGCTCAGATGCAAGGCCTTGAACAAAAGCTCGCCAGCACCAAGCCCCCAGTCGATGAAAACAGTCAGAAGACACTGTCTGAAGTTCAAGCCATGAACAAGCGATTGTTTGAAACCTTGGCGAAGCTGCAAAGCGATGTGGATGCGATCAAAGCCAGGCCCGTTCCTGCGCCTGCGCAACCCAAACCTCAGCCCAAACCTGCTGCCGAACCCAAACCGGCTGCTGAGCCTAAGCCCGCCCCTGAGCCCAAACCTGCGGCCAAGCCAGCAAAGGCAGAAGCCAAGCCAGCAGCCAAGACAAGTCCCAAACCTGAGACCACTGCTGCTGCTCCAGCACCCGCACCGGCTGCAACAGCCACGCCAGCACCTGCCGCTTCATCACCCAAACAGCCTGCTGACGAAATGGTGGTCTTTCCTAGACCTTCTCGTTAAAACGTCATTTCGATTTAGACCCTGTGCGATGGAATTGTGCCGATGAGGCGCGGTTCCAATGCGACTTGAAGGGCTCTGGCCATTTCCGCGAAGACTCATCGTCCAACAAGGCCTTGGGCTTCAATTGGGGATACAAATCTTCTAACGTGCTGATTTCGGTCAGGCTCACCCGTTTGTTGATCATGGCAGGGTGAATCTCATCCGGCGAATGAAGGCCTGCTGCCTGAAGCAATTCGCGCAAGGCTTCGAGCGTGTGGTGGTGGAAATTTTTCACGCGTTCGGACTTGTCGGAAACCACCAGCGCCATTTGCCGAATGGGATCTTGTGTGGCTACGCCAGTGGGGCAATGCCCGGTGTGACAGGTTTGAGCTTGGATGCAACCCACTGCAAACATGAAGCCTCTGGCGCTGTTGCACCAATCGGCACCCAATGCCATGGCACAAGCCATGTCAAAGGCGCTGACGATCTTGCCACTTGCACCCAGCTTGATGCTGTCGCGAAGGCCCAGTCCCACCAGTGTGTTGTGAACCAAGCTCAAACCTTCTCGCATGGGCATGCCCAGGTGGTCGCTGAATTCCAAGGGGGCCGCACCCGTGCCGCCTTCTGACCCATCGACCACGATGAAGTCGGGCAGGATCTGACGCTCGTTCATGGCTTTGGCAATCGCAAACCATTCCCAGGGATGACCTATGCACAGCTTGAAGCCAACAGGCTTGCCGCCACTCAGTGTCCTCAATTGAACGATGAAGTCCAGCAATTCGGTGGGTGTGCTGAAGGCGCTGTGTGATGCCGGCGATACACAGTCCACACCCACAGGCACGCCACGCGCTTCGGCAATTTCTGGGGTGACTTTTGGGCCGGGTAGGACGCCACCATGACCGGGCTTGGCGCCTTGGCTGAGCTTGATTTCGATCATTTTGACCGAGGGCAAGCGGGCGTTTTGTTCAAATTTGTCAGGGTCAAAGCGACCGTCTGCAGTTCGGCAACCAAAATAGCCCGAGGCCACTTCCCAAATGATGTCGCCACCATGAACCAAGTGGTGTTTGGAAATCGAACCTTCGCCGGTGTCGTGAGCGAAGCCGCCCATCCTGGCACCTTTGTTCAGCGAAAGAATGGCATTGGCGCTGAGCGCACCAAAGCTCATGGCTGAAATGTTGAAGAGGCTGATGTCATACGGTTGAGTGCAGTCTTTGCCACCAATGCGAGTGCGCATGTCGTCAGAGGCAATCGTTGAAGGTGCCATCGAATGGGTGATCCATTCGTAGCCCACGGCTTGAACATCCAGTTGAGTGCCAAGTGGGCGCTTGTCCGATTGCCCTTTGGCGCGGGCATAAACCAGTGAGCGTTGTGCACGCGAGAAAGGCGCAGCTTCGGTCTCCGATTCAATGAAGTACTGGCGAATTTCAGGCCGGATGAATTCCAGCAAAAAACGCATGTGACCCAGAATGGGGTAGTTGCGCAAGATCGCATGATGGGTTTGCTTGAGGTCATGGATGCCCACGATCACCAATGCCGCGAACAGCAAGAACACCCACAAGGCGTTGCCTGTTGCGACAAAGATCAGCGCAGACAAAGCGGCCCCCACGAGGGCCACGTAAAAAGTCGAGTATCGAAGCGCGAAACCGCGATTCAAAGAAGACAACATGACAACTCCTTCAAACGAGCGGCGGGTTATGGTGAGGATCAGCTGTTGCGCAAGTGGGCACTGAGGCGCTGATGCGCCAGATGGGAAACCTCAGCGCGAAGTTTGGCCTGCACCAACTGATGGTCTGCCACGCGCTGTACGGTATTGAGGTCACGCAAAATCACGCGGCGCAGATCATCC
>JBEAMY010000145.1:0-13414 GCA_041165725.1 Pseudomonadota bacterium | reverse complement strand
ACGTGCTGCAGGTGTTGCGCGACGAGTTGCTGATTTTGAGAGACGCTGACCCTGAACGACTGGACACCACCTTGCTGATCTTGCCGCAGGTGTTGGCCGACTTTTTCGAGTTCAATCAATTCCTGAATGAGTGTGATCGGGTGTTGACCGAGCTCGAGCTGGACGGCGTGTTGCAGATCGCCGACTTTCATCCGCGTTACCAATTTGCGGGGGTCGAAGCCGATGACATCAGCAACTGCACCAACCGCGCCCCTTACCCAACGCTGCACCTGCTGCGCGAGGCCAGCATCGACAAAGCGGTGGCGTCGTTTCCGGATGCGGCCGATATTTTTGAGCGCAACATGGCCTTGCTGAATGAGCTGGGCCATGAGGGATGGGCGGCGTTGGGGGTGAGGGCGGGGAAGATCTGATCCAAAGCGGCTTTTTCGGTTGACGGTTCGCCCCGCACGACAATGCGCACATGGCTAAATCCAAACCCCAAGACCCCAGCGCGCAGCTCGACTTGCGCCCCGGCCAGTCCATCGAGTTGCTCAAGGCACTGCACATCCTCACGAGCGAGGGCAAGATCAACCAGGACTCGCGGCGCAAGCTCAAACAAGTCCTGCATCTTTTTCAGTTCATTGAAAAGCCCTTGACCGAATTGGCTCAAGGCAAGGCCGATGGCCAAGACCGGGACGCACTGGCAAACGATTTGGGGCCCGTGGTGGTCGATCATGGCGCGGGCAAGTCTTACCTGGGCTTCATCATTTACGACTTGTTCATGAAGGCTTTGGGCAAGGGCGTGATTTACGGCATCGAAACGCGCGCGCCCTTGGTGGCGTCTTCCATCGCGTTGGCGCAACGCTTGGGGTTTGAGCGCATGCATTTTTTGAACGTCAGTGCGGCGCAGGCCGTGCTTCACCCCGATGTGCCCGAGCGCGTTGACATGGTCACTGCGCTGCATGCCTGCGACACGGCCACCGACGACGCCATTGATTTCGGTCTGGCCCGACACGCGCGCCACATGGTGTTGGTGCCGTGTTGCCAAGCCGAACTGGCTTCGGCTTTGCGTCAGCACAAGGCGCTGGATCTGGCGCGAACGCCGCTGGCCGAGTTGTGGCGACATCCCTTGCACACCCGTGAAATGGGGTCGCAGCTGACCAATGTGTTGCGCTGTTTGTACCTGGAAGCCATGGGCTATCACGTCACCGTCACCGAATTGGTGGGGTGGGAGCACAGCCTCAAGAACGAGCTCATCCTGGCCGAGTACACCGGTCAACGCAAGCACCAAGCTCGGGTGCGCTTAGAGGCTTTGCTGGTCGAATTTGGGTTGCAGGACTTGCGCCCGCTGCGCTATGCCCGCATGGGCGATGACGCGCGTTGACGCAAGCGAATGGGTTGCCTTTGCGCTCACACGCCCTCGTGCTGAAGCAGCGCTTGCTTGCGAGGCAGCCCACCGGCGTAACCCGTGAGCTGGCCATTGGCGCCCACCACGCGGTGGCAAGGGCGCAGGAGCAGCCAAGGGTTGCTGCCCACGGCGCGACCGACTGCCCTGGGGCTGCTGTCGAGTTGCTTGGCCAGATCGGAATAACTGGTGGTGGTTCCGCTTGGGATGCGGTCCAAGAGCCGCCAGACCTTGCGCTGAAACGGGGTGGCCGAGGCCTCATCCAGGTGCGGTGCGTTTTGGCATTGCGTGGGATCGCTGGCAAAGCGCTTGAGCCAAGCCGCCGCTTGCGCCAGAACCTCGCTCGTTGAGGCTTGGTTTCGCGATGCCGCTTGCCAATGGTCTGGCACGCCCTGGTCGGTGAAGCGCATGGCCACCAGCCCCCGCGCATTCGCCGCAAACACCATTTCACCCCAAGGGGTGTACTGCGTCACATAAGTCACCACATCCACCATTCCAGCCTCCTGAATAATTGGGGTCAGATTACATTTTGTTTGACCCACCCACCAAGATCATGGCCCGATTGCCCCGTTTGTCATTGGCAGGCTTGCCACACCACGTGATTCTGCGCGGAAACAACCGCCAGCGCATCGTGGAAGACGATGCCGACCGGCAAAGCTTGCTGGATTTGCTGGCTTTCCACGCCAAGGACAAACGCGTGGCTGTGCATGCCTATGTGCTGATGGACAACCACCTTCATTTGCTGATCACGCCTGAAGCCGATGGCGCGATGTCCAAATTCATGCAATCGGTGGGTCGTGCCTACGTCAAGCGCTTCAACGAGCGTTGGGGCCGAACGGGCACATTATGGGAGGGGCGATTCCGTTCTGGCTTGGTTCAATCTGAACGCCATCTCATGTCGTGCATGGCCTACATCGACCTCAACCCGGTTCGCGCAGGAATGGTGGTTCGGCCCATCGATTTTCCTTGGTCCAGCCATCGCCACTATGTGGGGCAAGGCAGCCAGCGCTGGCTCACGCCTCACGCCTTGTTCTGGGGATTGGGCAACACGCCGTTTGCGCGCGAGCAGGCCTATGAGGACTTGGTCTCACAAGGTTTGTTGCCCCACCACATCCAAGCCATGACCGACACAGCCCTCAAAGGCTTGGCCCTGGGCGACCCCGAGTTCCTCGAAGGCCTCAAGGGCAAAACCAGGCGAAGGGTCACCACGGGTAAGCCCGGCCGACCTGTGACCAAGCGCCAAAATGGTGAAGAATCGGCTTGATTAAACCTAACCCTTTGATTCAATTGAATTTGAATCTGTCCCCAATTAATCGCCTGATTTTTAAGCGGGGCGAATAAATGTAATCTGACCCCATTTATTTTTCTTGGTGGGGGTTGGTGTTTGCCCTAGGATAGAGCCCTTTTTCTGTGGACAACTGGAGTTGGTCATGTCTGAGGCCTGTTTATACGATTCGTCAATGGAACACGATGCCTGCGGTGTGGGTTTTGTGGCTCACATCAAGGGGCAAAAGAGTCATGCGATCGTGACGCAGGCGCTGAAGATCCTGGAGAACCTGGATCACCGTGGCGCTGTGGGGGCCGACAAGCTCATGGGCGACGGCGCCGGCATTCTGATTCAGATGCCCGATGCGCTGTACCGCGAAGACCTGGCCAAGCAAGGCGTGTCATTGCCCCCGCCCGGCGAGTACGGCGTGGGCATGATTTTTCTGCCCAAGGAACACGCTTCACGCCTGGCTTGCGAACAAGAGCTCGAGCGCGCCATCCGTGCAGAAGGTCAGGTGCTGTTGGGTTGGCGCGATGTGCCGGTCAACCGCGAGATGCCCATGTCGCCCACCGTGCGCGACAAAGAGCCGGTGATCCGTCAGGTCTTCATTGGCCGTGGCAACGACGTCATCGTTCAAGATGCCTTGGAGCGCAAGCTGTATGTGATTCGCAAAACCGCCAGTGCCGCAATCTCGCATCTGAACCTCAAGCACGGTAAAGAGTATTACGTGCCCAGCATGTCCAGCCGCACTGTGATTTACAAGGGCTTGCTTTTGGCCGATCAGGTGGGCCCTTACTATTTGGATTTGCAAGACGAGCGTTGTGTCTCGGCGCTGGGTCTGGTGCACCAGCGTTTCTCGACCAACACTTTCCCCGAGTGGCCGCTGGCTCACCCTTACCGCTATGTCGCCCACAACGGTGAGATCAACACAGTCAAGGGCAATTACAACTGGATGCGTGCCCGCGAAGGCGTGATGTCCTCACCTGTGTTGGGCCAAGACCTCAGCAAGCTCTATCCCATCAGCTTTGCAGGTCAATCCGACACCGCCACCTTTGACAACTGCCTGGAGCTGCTGACCATGGCGGGCTATCCCATTAGCCAAGCCGTGATGATGATGATTCCCGAACCTTGGGAACAGCACAGCACCATGGACCCTCGTCGCCGTGCGTTCTACGAGTACCACGCGGCCATGCTGGAGCCTTGGGATGGACCCGCATCCATCGTCTTCACCGATGGCAGACAGATTGGTGCCACCCTGGACCGCAATGGTCTTCGCCCCTCGCGTTACTGCATCACCGACGACGACATGGTGATCATGGGTTCCGAGTCGGGCGTGCTGCCTGTGCCTGAGCGCAAGATCGTTCGCAAGTGGCGTCTGCAGCCCGGCAAGATGTTCCTCATCGATTTGGAACAGGGGCGCATGATCAACGACGAGGAGCTCAAGGCCAACCTCGCCAATGCCAAGCCCTACAAGCAGTGGATCGAGAACCTGCGCATCCGTCTGGACGATGTGGAAGAGGGCAAGGCCCACGGTCATGCCCAACCCAATGCCTTGCCCTTGCTCGATCGTCAGCAGGCCTTTGGCTTCACCCAAGAAGACCTCAAGTTCCTGTTGGCGCCCATGGCCAAGAACGGCGAAGAAGCCGTGGGCTCCATGGGCAACGACAGCCCGCTGGCTGTGTTGTCCAGCAAGAACAAGCCTTTGCCCAACTACTTCAAGCAGTTGTTCGCGCAAGTGACCAACCCGCCCATCGACCCGATTCGCGAGGCCATCGTGATGTCCTTGGTGTCCTTCATTGGGCCCAAACCCAATTTGTTGGACATCAACCAGGTCAACCCCCCCATGCGCCTTGAGGTCAGCCAGCCCGTGCTCGATTTCTCGGACATGGCCAAGCTGCGCCACATCGGTCAGGCCACGCAAAACAAATTCAAGAGTGCCGAGTTGGACATCACCTATCCGCTCTCTTGGGGCAAAGAGGGCATTGAAGCCAAGCTGGCATCGCTGTGTGCCGAAGCTGTGGACGCGATCCGCAGCGGTCACAACATCCTCATCGTGACTGACCGTGCGATGTCGCCCACGCAAATGGCCATCCCTGCTTTGCTGGCTTTGTCCGCGATTCACCAGCACTTGGTGCGCGAGGGCCTGCGCACGGCCACCGGTTTGGTGGTCGAAACCGGCAGCGCCCGTGAGGTGCATCACTTTGCAGTCCTCGCCGGCTTTGGCGCAGAAGCCATCCACCCCTACCTCGCGCTGGAAACGCTGGCCGATCTGCACAAAGATCTGAGCGGCGATTTGTCGGCCGAGAAAGCCATCTACAACTACATCAAGGCGATTGGCAAGGGCCTGTCCAAGATCATGTCAAAGATGGGCGTATCGACCTACATGAGCTACTGCGGGGCACAGCTCTTCGAGGCCATTGGTCTGGATTCGGCCACCATCGACAAATACTTCACCGGTACCCCCAGCCGTGTGGAAGGCATCAGCGTGTTTGAAATTGCTGAAGAGGCCATCCGCACGCACAAGGCCGCATTTGGCCAAGACCCCATCCTGGCTCAAATGCTCGAAACCGGCGGCGAGTACGCTTGGCGCGCACGCGGCGAAGAGCACATGTGGACGCCGGACGCCATCGCCAAGTTGCAGCACAGCACGCGCGCGAACAACTTCAACACCTACAAGGAATACGCCCAGATCATCAACGACCAAAGCAAGCGTCACATGACCTTGCGTGGTTTGTTTGAGTTCAAGGTTGATCCCGCCCAAGCCATTCCTCTTGAGCAAGTTGAGTCGGCTGCCGAAATCGTCAAGCGCTTTGCCACTGGGGCCATGTCGCTGGGTTCGATTTCCACCGAGGCGCATGCCACCTTGGCTGTGGCCATGAACCGCATCGGTGGCAAGAGCAACACCGGCGAGGGTGGCGAAGACCCAGCGCGTTACCGCAACGAGCTCAAGGGCATTCCCATCAAGTCGGGCGAATCGCTCAAGAGCGTCATCGGCGAGAAACAAGTCGAAGTCGACATTGCCTTGCGTGAAGGCGACAGCCTGCGCAGTCGCATCAAGCAGGTCGCTTCTGGCCGTTTTGGCGTCAATGCCGAATACCTGGTGAGTGCCGATCAAATCCAGATCAAGATGGCCCAAGGCGCCAAGCCCGGCGAGGGTGGTCAGTTGCCGGGCGGCAAGGTGTCCGAGTACATCGGCTTCTTGCGCTACTCGGTGCCAGGCGTTGGTTTGATTTCTCCCCCGCCTCACCACGACATCTACTCCATCGAGGATTTGGCCCAACTCATCCACGACCTCAAGAACGTCAACCCCAAGTCCTCAATCAGCGTCAAGCTGGTGTCCGAGGTGGGCGTGGGCACGATTGCCGCTGGCGTGGCCAAGTGCAAGGCCGATCATGTGGTGATCGCGGGTCACGACGGTGGCACTGGCGCGTCGCCCTTGTCGTCGATCAAGCATGCGGGTAGCCCTTGGGAAATCGGCCTGGCCGAGACCCAGCAAACCCTGGTGCTCAACCGCCTTCGCAGCCGCATCCGGGTTCAGGTTGACGGTCAGATGAAGACCGGCCGTGACGTGGTGATTGGTGCTTTGTTGGGCGCCGACGAATTTGGTTTCGCAACAGCACCCCTGGTCGTCGAAGGCTGCATCATGATGCGCAAGTGTCACCTCAACACCTGCCCAGTTGGCGTGGCCACTCAAGACCCTGTGCTGCGCAAGAAGTTCACGGGTCAGCCCGAGCACGTGGTGAACTTCTTCTTCTTTGTCGCCGAAGAGGTTCGTCAGATCATGGCTCAGCTGGGCATTGCCCGATTTGATGACCTGATTGGTCGCAGCGATTTGCTCGACATGCGCCAAGGCGTGTCGCACTGGAAAGCCCAAGGCCTGGATTTCTCACGATTGCTCGCGCGCCCAACCGTGCCCGAAGGTGTGGGCTATTTCCATACCGAATTCCAAGACCACGGTCTGGGCAAAGCGCTGGATGTGACGCTGATCGAAAAATCACGCGCCGCCATCGAGCGAGGCGAGAAGGTGTCCTTCATGGAAACCACGCGCAACGTCAACCGTTCTGTGGGGGCGATGTTGTCGGGTGTGCTGACCCAGCACCACCCCGAAGGTTTGCCCGACGACACCTTGCGAATTCAACTCGAAGGCACAGGCGGCCAATCGTTTGGCGCCTTCCTGGCCAAAGGCATCACCCTTTACCTGATCGGTGACGCCAACGACTACACCGGCAAGGGCCTTTCGGGTGGTCGTGTGGTGATCAGGCCCAGCCTGGATTTCCGTGGCGAGGCCGTGCACAACATCATCGTGGGCAACACCGTGCTGTACGGTGCAACCCGTGGTGAAGCCTTTTTTGCTGGCGTTGCGGGCGAGCGTTTTGCAGTTCGCCTCTCGGGCGCCGTTGCGGTGGTCGAAGGCACGGGTGACCACGGTTGTGAATACATGACGGGTGGCACTGTGGCCGTGCTGGGCAACACGGGTCGCAACTTTGCAGCCGGCATGAGCGGCGGCGTGGCCTATGTCTTCGACGAGGACGGTCAGTTTGCGCAGCGTTGCAACACCGCCATGGTTGCGCTTGAGCCCGTGCTCACTGCGGCGGAGCAAAAAGCGCAGATCCCCCAATCGTTGTGGCATCGCGGCCAGACCGACGAAGACCAACTGCGTCATCTGCTGGAACAGCACCACGTCTGGACGGGTTCCAAGCGCGCTCGCGAGTTGCTCGACAACTGGGCCAATGTGCGTTCGCGCTTTGTCAAAGTCTTCCCGAATGAATACAAGCGGGCACTGGGCGAGATGTCAGAAAACGCTGCTCAGCCTGTGGCTGCGGCCAAGTCCAAAACCAAGTCGGCTGCTGCCGCCAAGTGAAGGAGAGATCATGGGAAAAGCCACTGGATTTTTAGAGTTTGAACGCCTCGAAGAGGGCTATTCGCCGGTGACCGAGCGCGTCAAACACTACAAGGAATTCGTGATCGGTCTTGACGACAAACAGGCCAAGCAGCAGGGCGCTCGCTGCATGGACTGCGGCACGCCCTTTTGCAACAACGGTTGCCCCGTCAACAACATCATTCCTGACTTCAACGACCTGGTGTACACCGGCCAATGGCAAGCGGCCATTGAAGTCTTGCACTCCACCAACAACTTCCCCGACTTCACGGGCCGGATTTGCCCCGCTCCTTGCGAGGCCGCCTGCACGCTCAATGTCAACAACGACGCTGTGGGCATCAAGTCCATCGAGCACGCCATCATCGATCGCGCTTGGAGCGAAGGTTGGGTCAAGCCTCAACCTCCGGCGCGCAAGACGGGCAAAAAAGTTGCCGTGATTGGCTCCGGACCTGCAGGCCTTGCCGCTGCCCAGCAGCTTGCGCGTGTGGGTCACGATGTGACTGTTTTCGAAAAGAACGACCGCATCGGTGGGCTTTTGCGTTACGGCATTCCCGACTTCAAGATGGACAAGGTCCACATCGACCGCCGTGTCGAGCAAATGGAAGCCGAGGGCGTGACTTTCCGCACTGGCGTGTTGGTGGGCGACATGCCCAAAGACACCAAAGTCACCAACTGGGCCAAAGAGAGTGTGACGCCGGCTGAATTGATGAAGTCTTTTGACGCCGTGTTGCTGGCTGCGGGCTCCGAACAGTCGCGCGACTTGCCTGTGCCTGGACGTGACCTCGATGGCGTTCACTTCGCCATGGAGTTCTTGCCCCAGCAAAACAAGGTCAATGCAGGCGACAAGGTCAAGGGCCAGTTGCGTGCCGATGGCAAAAAAGTCATCGTCATCGGCGGTGGCGACACCGGCAGCGATTGCGTGGGCACCAGCACCCGCCACGGCGCGGTCAAGGTCACCCAGTTCGAAGTCATGCCCAAGCCACCCGAGGAAGAAAACAAACCCCTGGTGTGGCCGTACTGGCCGCTCAAGCTCAGAACCAGCTCCAGCCATGACGAGAGCGGTGAGCTCAAGTTGTTGGACCGCGAATTTGCGATTTCAACCAAGGAATTCATCGGCAAAAACGGCAAGCTCACCGGTCTCAAGACCGTGGGCGTGACCTTCAAAGACGGCAAGCTGGTCGAAGTGCCTGGCACCGAGCAAACCTTTGAGGCCGACCTCGTGCTGCTGGCCATGGGTTTTGTGAATCCCGTGCCCACCGTGCTGGATGCCTTTGGCGTGCAAAAAGATGCCCGTGGCAATGCCCAAGCTGGCACCGAAGAAGTGGGTGGCTATGCCACCAACGTGCCCAAGGTCTTTGCCGCTGGCGATGTGCGCCGTGGTCAATCCTTGGTGGTCTGGGCCATCCGTGAGGGCCGTCAGGCGGCCCGTGCGGTGGATCAGTTCCTCATGGGCAACTCCGATCTGCCCCGATAAAGCCCTGTGGCCATTGCGGGGTGCTCACGGGCGTTCACCCCGCTCCGTTAAGATTCGCATCGCGCTTGAAAACCCGCTTTGAAGCGGGTTGCGCCCTTTTGTAATGCCCCTTAACGACGCCTTGATCACCTGCGAGAACCTGAGCTTTGGCTATGGGGACAGGCTTGTGCTGGACGGCATTTCCTTTGAAGTGCCCAAAGGCAAGGTCACGGCCCTCATGGGTGCTTCGGGCGGCGGCAAAACCACCGTCTTGCGGCTGATCGGCGGGCAATACAAACCCAACTCGGGTCAATTGCGTTTTGACGGTGAGTCCATTGCGGATCTGGACCCTCAATCGCTTTATCGCATTCGCCGGCGCATGGGCATGTTGTTTCAGTTTGGCGCCTTGTTCACCGACTTGACGGTGTTTGACAACGTGGCCTTCCCTTTGCGCGAACACACCGACTTGCCCGACGAGTTGGTGCGCGACATCGTGCTGATGAAACTTGAAGCCGTGGGCCTGCGTGGTGCGCGCGACCTCATGCCCAGCGAAATTTCGGGCGGCATGGCGCGCCGTGTGGCCTTGGCCCGTGCGATTGCACTGGACCCCGAGCTCATCATGTACGACGAGCCTTTCGCTGGCCTGGACCCCATCTCTTTGGGCACGGCGGCGCGGCTGATCCGTCGCCTCAACGAAGCGCTGGGGCTGACCAGCATCGTGGTCTCCCACGATTTGGACGAAACCTTTGGCATCGCTGATCAAGTCATCGTGCTGGCCAATGGTCGGGTCGCCGCGCAAGGCACGCCCGACGAAGTCCGACAAAGCAGCGATCCGCTGGTGCGGCAATTCGTCAGTGCCTCAGCCGATGGGCCGGTTCGCTTTCATCACCCAGCGCCCGATCTTGCTGAGGATTTGGGGTTGCGGCCATGACATTTGTTCAGACTCAACTCGCTCGCCTTGCCCAACTCGGCTCGGCTTTCATGCGCTGGCTGTCGGCCTTGGGCGTGGGCGCACGGCTTTTCATGCGGCTGCTTGGCCTGCTGGGGGCGGCGCTGGGCCGTTTTGGTTTGGTGCGCGATCAAATCCATTTCTTGGGCAACCATTCCTTGGCCATCATTGGCGTGTCTGGGTTGTTCGTGGGCTTTGTATTGGGCCTTCAGGGCTACTACACCCTGCAACGCTACGGCTCAGCCGAAGCCTTGGGTCTGCTGGTGGCCTTGAGTCTGGTGCGCGAACTCGGCCCTGTGGTGAGCGCCTTGTTGTTTGCGGGCCGTGCGGGCACTTCCCTCACAGCCGAAATCGGATTGATGAAAGCGGGCGAGCAATTGACCGCAATGGAGATGATGGCCGTTGATCCGGTCAGGCGCATCCTGGCTCCGCGCTTTTGGGCGGGCGTGATCACATTGCCCTTGCTTGCAGCGCTCTTCAGCGCTGTGGGCATTCTTGGCGGCTGGCTGGTCGGTGTGGTCATGATTGGTGTGGATTCGGGCTCTTTTTGGAGCCAGATGCAAAGCGGTGTCGACGTCTGGAAGGACGTGGGCAACGGCGTGATCAAAAGCGTGGTGTTTGGGTTCACCGTGTCGTTTGTGGCGCTCTTGCAGGGTTATGTGGCCCAGCCCACACCTGAAGGGGTGTCGCGGGCAACCACGCGCACGGTGGTGATGGCTTCGTTGGCGGTGTTGGGTTTGGATTTCATCCTCACCGCCTGGATGTTCAGTCTTTGAGAAGGGGGGCGACGATGCAACGCTCTAAAGTGGATGTGTGGGTGGGCTTGTTTGTCTTGTTGGGCTTTTTGGCCATCGTCTTTTTGGCCCTGAAATCGGCCAACTTGCTCAGCATGAATTGGTCGTCGACCTACACCGTCAAGGCCCGTTTTGACAACATTGGTGGTCTCAAGCCCCAGGCTGCGGTCAAAAGCGCGGGTGTGGTGGTGGGCCGGGTTGCCTCCATCGGTTTTGACGATCAGACTTTCCAAGCTTCGGTGATGATCCAGTTGGATGAGCGCTACCGCTTTCCCAAGGATTCTTCGCTGAAAATCCTCACCAGCGGATTGCTCGGCGAGCAGTATGTGGGCTTGGAGGCAGGATCCTCTGACCAGAACCTGCAAGCCGGAGAAACCATCACCTCAACCCAGTCGGCCGTGGTGTTGGAAAATCTCATTGGTCAATTCCTCTACAACAAGGCGGCCGATTCCGGTACTTCCAAATAAATGATGTGCAGTTCCAAGATCAGTACCACTGGCTCCTCTGGCTTCACCACCAGAGGGCTTGGACATTGGCCCAAGTGGTCTGGTCTTGCTTTGGCCGTCAGTTTGGGCCTGATGAACCTGCCTCAGGCCCTGGCTCAAACCACGCCACAAGTTTTGGCACAAGCCACCAGCAACGCCGACGATGAAGTCGTGCGTCCCACCCCCAGCTTGGCCGACCCCTGGGAATCCTTCAACCGCAAGGTGTTTGCGTTCAACGAAGGTCTGGACCAGGCTGTCCTCAAGCCTGTGGCGACCACCTATCAGCGCCACACGCCCAATGTGGTTCAAGCGGGCGTGGGCAATTTCGTGTCCAACCTGCGCGATGTGTGGTCTGCGGTCAACCTGTTTTTGCAATTCAAGCCCCGTGCGGGCCTGGAAATGAGCGCTCGAGTGCTGCTCAACTCCACCTTGGGCATTTATGGCCTGATCGATTTGGCCACGCCCGCTGGGCTTGACCGTCAAACCGAAGACCTTGGCCAGACCCTGGGGCGTTGGGGCGTTGGAAGCGGCCCTTATTTGGTCTTGCCCGTGTTGGGCCCCTCAACCTTGAGGGACACCACGGCTTACTTGGTCGGAGATCGCCGAGGTGATGTGCTGGGTGAATTGAACCCGGTCTCGCACCGCAATGCGGCGATTGGCCTTCGTGTGGTGGATCAACGTGCTCGGCTTTTGTCTGCGGGCAACACGGTCGATGCGATTGCGTTGGATCGGTATGGTTTTGTTCGCGATGCATACTTGCAACGTCGTCGCTACCAGGTCTACGACGGCAATCCCCCTCAAGACGACGATAAGGAATGACAGGGTTCTCATGCTTGGATCATTGACCACTTTTTCTCGCTGGTCCCAAATCGTGCTCTTGCAGTGCGCTTTGTTGTTGATGACGTCCTTTGCACAAGCTCAGGCGCTCAACGCCAAAGACACGCCCGATGTTTTCATTGGCAAGCTCTCCACGCATTTGCTCGAGTTGGTCAAGGCCGATCCGGCCTTGCGTTCAGGCGATCTGGTGAAGATCAATGCGCTGGTCAATGAAAAAGTCGTCCCCCATGTCAACTTTGAGCGCATGACCGCTTCAGCGGTGGGCCCCGCTTGGCGACAGGCTTCGCCCGATCAGCGCAAACAACTGATAGAAGAATTCAAAGGCCTTTTGATTCGCAGCTATTCGGGTGCGCTCTCTCAGGTGAAAGATCAAAAGCTCGTGGTCAAGCGCTCTCGCTTTTCGCCAGAAGACACAGAGGTGGTGGTCCGCACCGAAGTGGTGGGCGGCAACGAGCCCATTCCCATCGAGTACCGTCTTGAAAAAGCCGCAGACCATGTGGCGGGCTGGCGCATCTTCAACTTCAACGTCATGGGTGTGTGGCTGGTTGAAACCTACCGCAGCCAATTCGGTCCCATCATCAATGCCAAAGGGGTTGATGGGCTGATCAAAACTTTGCACGACCGCAACCAGAGCAATTCCAAGTGAGTCCTGTGAGTTCAACCCAACTGACTTTCCCTGAGCGGGTTCAGCACGAAGAAGCTCGTTTTGCTTTGACCGCCTTGAGGGGGCAATTGCAAGCGGGAGCCAAGCAGTCGGTCTCGCTGGCCCAGCTCAAAACTTTTGATTCTTCGGCCTTGGCGCTGATGTTGGCCCTGCAACGGTCGGCTCGTGCCCAGTCGGGTGAGCTGACTTGGATGGATGTCCCGCCGCTCATGCAATCGCTGGCCCAAGTCTATGGCGTGATGTCTTTGTTGGGTCTCGAAGCGCCGAGTCACTGATCCACCATGCCAGCAATTTCAGTCCAAGCCCTCACCAAAATCCACAACGGTCGACAAGGTCCTTTCAAAGCCCTCGACAACGTGAGCTTTGACATTGAGCAAGGCGAGTTCTTTGGCCTGCTTGGACCCAATGGCGCGGGCAAAACCACGTTGATCAGCATCCTTGCGGGTTTGATGAAGCCCACATCAGGGCGGGTTTGCGTCAACGGCTTTGATGTGCAGACTCAGTCTTCTCAGGCGCGAGCCCAGTTGGGCGTGGTCCCCCAAGAGTTGGTGTTCGATCCCTTTTTCACCGTCCGCGAGGCGTTGCGCTTTCAGTCGGGCTACTTTGGCATTGCCCACAACGACGACTGGATCGACGAGTTGCTCACCGGCTTGGGCTTGAGCGACAAAGCGGGGCACAACATGCGACAACTCTCGGGCGGCA
>JBEAMY010000144.1:0-2763 GCA_041165725.1 Pseudomonadota bacterium | reverse complement strand
CAGCGCATGGACAAACAATCGACCCGACAAGCCCTGATCGCAACGAGGTTGAATTTGCCTGATCGCCTCGAACGCATCGAAGCCTTGCAGCGGGTGATGCGCATCTGGCTGTTTGGGCGTGGCGACACCGTCATTGGTGCCTATTGGCCCATCAAAGGCGAATTCGACCCTTTGCCCGCACTTCATCGCTGGAAAGAAGACGGCGAGCTTCTGGATGACCCCGTGCGGCGCCGGATCGGTTTGCCCGTGATCAACAAGCAGCACAAAACCCTGACCTTTCACGTTTGGTATCCCGGTTGCCCCATGGAAGAAGATGCCTACGGCATTCCCAAACCCAAAGACACAGAGATCATCTTCCCCACCTTGCTCTTTGTACCCTGCGTGGGCTACGGCCCTGGGGGCTATCGCTTGGGCTACGGCGGCGGCTTTTATGACCGTACGCTGGCCAGCCTGCAACCCAAACCCTTCACGGTCGGGCTAGGCTACGCCCATGGCTTTTTGCCCGACCTCATGCCCGAACCCCATGACGTCCCCTTGGACGCCATCCTCAACGAAAACGGCACCGTCTGGCCTGTTTGAAAATGTCATCTGACCCCAATTAATTGAAAGGAATGTAATGAGCAAGGCATTTGCGTCCCAAGCAGATTTGAGCGAAAAGAAGATCACGTTTGAACAGCTCAGCAAGCATTGCTGGGCTTACACCGCCGAGGGCGATCCAAATTCCGGGGTCATCATCGGTGACCGATTCATTTTGGTGAGCGACACCACAGCAACGCCCGCGATGGCGCAAGACCTGATTCGAAAAATCCGCAGCGTCAGCGATTTGCCGATCAAGTATGTGTTGCTCACCCACTATCACGCGGTTCGCGTGTTGGGCGCTTATGCCTATGCCGCCGAAGGTGCAACCGAGATCATTGCCAGCCAGGGCACGTTGGAATTGATCCAAGAGCGTGGCGCACAAGACATGAAGAGCGAGATGGAGCGTTTCCCCCGTTTGTTCAGAGGTGCTGATTCGGTGCCTGGACTGACCTGGCCCACCATGGTGGTGGGCGGTGGCAATCCAACGCGTGGCGAAGTACCCGGCAAGCTGAGCATCAACCTTGGTGGGGTGGTGGTTCAAATTTGGCATCCTGGCCCTGGCCACACGCGTGGCGACACCATCGCTTGGGTCGAAGAAGAAAAAGTGCTCTACAGCGGTGACCTCGTTGAGTACGAAGCTGGTGTTTACACCGGCGACGCCCAGCTGGAGGAGTGGCCAGCCACCCTTGAGGCTTTGCGCGCGCTCAATGCCGAATACATCGTGCCTGGGCGTGGCGAGGCCATGAAGGGTCACGACAATGTCAACAAGGCACTCGACTACACCAAGCGCTGGGTCGAAACCCTTTACCGCTGTGGCCGCGAAGCCGTGGCCGCAGGCATGGACCTCAAGGCCGCAATGGCCCACACCCGCAAGTCCATGGACCCCATCTTTGGCCACGTGTTCATTTACGAGCACTGCCTGCCTTTTGACGTGACCCGTGCGTACGACGAAGCCAGCGGCATCAAGAACCCTCGCATCTGGACTGCCGAGCGCGACATCGAAATGTGGAAAGCTTTGCAAGCCTGACCTTGGCTTGCCATCGCAACCAGCCCACCCTTTGCGGTGGGTTTATTTTTTCTCGGCCATCAAGGCCCGCGCATCGGCTTCGTAACCCTGCAGGACCTTGGCGGCATGTGCCCTCTGCGCTTCGCTGGTCTGGTTGTGGAAGTCGGCAATCGCTTGGCAGTTGTAGCGAATCATTCGCTCTTGCGAGGCGCGCATGTCAGGGTCAGGCAGTTGTCGCCACAGTTGAACCGTGGCCGCCATTTGCGATTGCGCCTGATCAAAAGGCGGTGCTTGCTCAGACCAATTGATGAGCATGCCCAACATTCGGCCCTGACGCAGTTTTCGCCATTCAAAGCTTTGTTGCGGATCAAATGCCGATTGCCGCGCCGACTGCGTCAGCCACTTGAGTTGGTCGTTGCTCAAGTCGCCATAAAGCCGCTGCGCCCATTCGCGTCCGCGCTTGGCCCGCCGCTTGGTTTGTTCTTGAGCGCTGCCCTCCATCCAATCTTCACGCCAGGTGGCATTGCTTTTGGCGTATGACTTTTTCAAATTGGCGATTTGTGCAGGTGACAAATCCAGACCCAGCCGCGTGAGGTCGGCATTGAGGCGAGCGATCCAGTCAAAGGTCCAGTTCTGGATGCGGTCAAAGCGCGCGCACACGCCGTCTGCATCAAGCGGCTGGCGCACTTGCTTTTGCCAAATCGCGAGTTCGTCTGCAACCTGAGCCAGTTGCGTTTGCCGATGCCAGGCCAGCCAGTTGTTGAGCGCAGAGCTGACCCGATCCGACTGCTCGGGAGTGAAGTCCACTTGTTGGTCCAGCCAAAAGTAAACCAGCCTTGGCAGTTGGTTGTAAGTGGTCTGCACCAAGCTGCACGCCGCGAGCGAAGCGCTCACTGCCAGCAGCAAAATCCAACGGTGCATCCGCTTGGAGATAATCGACGTCAACATGAGGAAATCGCAATGAAACCCATTGATGTGGTGGTCATGGCCGCGGGCAAAGGCACCCGCATGAAGAGCAGTATCCCTAAAGTTCTTCACCGTTTGGCCAATAAGGCTTTATTGCAGCATGTGTTGGACACTGCGCGAAGCCTGAATGTTCGGTCCAGCGTGCTGGTCACAGGCCACGGTGCCGATCAGGTCCGTGCAGCCATGGCGCACGAGGCCAATCTTCAGTCCGT
>JBEAMY010000143.1:0-4717 GCA_041165725.1 Pseudomonadota bacterium | reverse complement strand
TGACCTTGCGAATGTCCATGAGCTTGATGCCGCCTGCATAGCTGATTGAGCTTTGAACGTCTTGTTCCATTTCAATCAGCGTGTTGGCCAGTTTGCCCTTGATGGGTTCAAGAATGCGCTTACCCTCAACGTGCTTGTATTCGCCTTTGTTGAAGTCAGACGCCGAACCGTAATACTCTTTGAACAACTCGCCGTCGACTTCGACGGTTTTGCCGGGTGACTCTTCGTGACCGGCAAACAATGAGCCGATCATCACCATGCTGGCACCAAAGCGAACGCTCTTGGCTATGTCGCCGTGGCTGCGAATGCCGCCATCGGCAATGATGGGCTTGGTGGCAACGCGCGCGCACCATTTCAAGGCCGAGAGTTGCCAGCCGCCAGTGCCAAAACCGGTTTTGAGTTTGGTGATGCACACCTTGCCTGGGCCAACGCCCACTTTGGTGGCATCAGCGCCCCAGTTTTCAAGGTCGATCACGGCTTCGGGCGTGGCGACATTGCCTGCGATCACAAAAGCCTTGGGCAGCTTGTCTTTGATGTAGCCAATCATGTTTTTCACGCTGTCGGCGTGACCATGGGCAATGTCAATCGTGATGTATTCGGGGCTGAGACCGGCTTTGACCAATTGGTCGACCGTGTCGTAGTCGGGTTGTTTGACGCCCAGGGAGATGGAGGCGTAAACGCCTTGGGCGTGCATGTCGCGAACCAGCTTGACGTTGTCGATGTCAAAGCGGTGCATCACATAGAAGTAACCGTTTTTGGCCATCCACACACAAATGGATTCGTCGACCACCGTTTTCATGTTCGCGGGAACAACGGGAAGACGGAATTTGCGGCCGCCCAATTCAACGCCGGCATCACACTCTGAACGGCTCTCCACGCGACACTTGCGGGGCAGCAAAAGAATGTTGTCGTAATCGAAGATTTCCATGTCCAAGCTCCAAAAAGAAGTTCACTGATTCCAAAGTGAGCGCTTGGCTTGGCCGGTTTGATGTTGAGGCATGGCCCACAAAAAACCGGGCGCAAGAATCTTGGGCCCGGTGACCGATGTTATCACCAGCCACTGACACCGAAGAACTCGCCGGCAAGCTTTCTAGAATGACGCCAATGCACGATTCACCACTATTGACTGGCCTCAACGAGGAGCAACGCCACGCGGTGCTATTGCCCGACACCCATGCGCTCATCCTGGCTGGCGCAGGTTCTGGGAAAACCCGAGTCCTGACCACCCGAATGGCTTGGTTGCTTCAAACCCACCGTTGCTCGCCCGGCGGCATCATGGCCGTGACCTTCACCAACAAGGCCGCTCGCGAAATGCTCACGCGCTTGCAGGCCATGCTGCCCCTCAATGTGCGCGGCATGTGGGTGGGGACCTTTCACGGCCTTTGCCATCGCATGTTGCGCGCGCACTGGAAGGCCGCGGGCTTGCCGCAAACCTTTCAGATCCTCGACACCCAAGACCAGCTCTCGGCCCTCAAGCGGGTTTACAAGGCCAACGGCATTGACGACGAACGCTTGCCAGTCAAGCAAACCCAGTGGTTCATCTCGGCGTGCAAAGAAGATGGCCTAAGGCCCGATGCAGTGGACGCACGCGATCCCGACACGCGCAAGCGGGTTGAGGCCTATGCGTTGTACGAGGCCCAATGTCAGCGCGAGGGTGTGGTTGACTTTGGCGAATTGATGCTGCGCTCTTACGAACTGTTGCGCGACAACACGGCATTGCGTGAACACTATCAACACCGTTTTGCCCACTTGTTGGTCGACGAATTTCAAGACACCAACCGGTTGCAATACGCTTGGCTCAAGCAGTTGTGTGGCCCAACGGCCAGCCTGTTTGCGGTGGGCGATGACGATCAAAGCATCTATGCCTTCCGGGGCGCCAGGGTGGGCAACATGGCCGACTTTGTTCGTGAATTTGAGGTCAAGCACACGATCAAGCTCGAACAAAATTACCGCAGCCACTCCAACATCCTCGACAGCGCTAATGCGTTGATTGGCCACAACAAGAATCGCTTGGGCAAAAACCTGCGCACCGATGCCGGTGCAGGCGAACCCGTGCGCGTGGTGGCTTTGTCCACCGACCTGGCTGAGGCCCAATGGCTGGTGGAAGAGATTCGTCACCTCATGCGCGAGGGCCGCGATGGCCTGGGCTCAACGGGCGTGAACCGACTCGATCAAATCGCGGTGCTCTACCGCAGCAATGCCCAAAGCCGTGTCATTGAAACTGCGCTCTTCAATGCAGCCATGCCGTATCGCGTCTATGGGGGCATGCGCTTTTTCGAGCGCGCTGAAATCAAGCACGCACTGGCCTACTTGCGCTTGCTCGACAACCCCGACGACGACACCAGTTTTTTGCGGGTGGTCAATTTCCCGCCGCGAGGCATAGGAGCCAGGAGCATCGAGTTGTTGCAAGATGCGGCGCGCGCTCAAGGCACGTCCTTGTCCAAAGCGGTGGCCGCTGTGGCCGGCGCGGCTGGCGCCAAGCTCAATGCCTTCATCGCTTTGCTCGATGTGATCCGCGAGGCTGGCCAGGGTCAGCCCCTTCGCCAATGGGTGGAGCTGGTGTTGCAACACGCTGGCTTGGTCGATCACTACCGCAAAGACCGCGAGGGCGAGGACCGCATCGAAAACTTGAACGAATTGGTGACGGCCGCCGAAAGCTTTGTGACCCAGGAGGGTTTTGGCAAACAGGCCCCGGGCAGTGAAGAGGCGCAATGGGTCAATCCCGACACGGGCGAGACCGAGTCGCCGCTGAGTGCTTTTTTGACCCACGCTGCGCTGGAGTCGGGCGACAACCAAGCCCAAGCCGGACAAGATGCCGTGCAGTTGATGACGGTGCACTCGGCCAAGGGCTTGGAGTTCGATGCAGTCTTCATCACCGGGCTGGAAGAGGCTTTGTTCCCCCACGAGAATTCGCTCAATGACCTCGATGGCCTGGAAGAGGAACGGCGTCTGATGTATGTGGCCATCACCAGAGCCCGCAAACGCCTCTACCTCAGTCACACCGAATCGCGGATGTTGCATGGCCAAACGCGCTATCACATCAGAAGCCGTTTTGTGGACGAGTTGCCCGAGTTCGCCATCAAGTGGATTCATCAAACCCATGCAGGTCATGGTGCATCGCATTGGTCTTCTGGCCGTTGGGGCAGTGGTGCCAGTGGGGCTTGGGGTCAAGCACAGCCCGCGTTCACCTCAGCTGCGGCGGTGTCGCAACCCAAGGCCGAAGCGGAGAACCGCCATGCTTGGCTCAGACAAGGCTTGCAGGTTTTTCACACCAAGTTTGGTGAGGGCACGGTGCTGGCCGTTGAGGGTCTGAATGACGATGCCAGGGCGCAAATCAATTTCAGCCGACATGGCGTCAAGTGGTTGGCCTTGTCGGTGGCCAAGCTCACGCCGATAGCCTGATCAGGCTTGCAAATCCAGCTTGGGCTCAAAGCAGGCCACGTAGCTGAAGTAGCTGGAGGTGAAGAACATGGCGGCCAGCAACATCAGCGCGGGCGTGAGCGTCAAGCCCGAGGCCTCACCCAAGTCGAACAAGCTCAGCAGGGTGATCAAAGCAAAAATCACCAGCAAGACCAGCAAGACCCAGCACAGCAGGTAGACCAAAAAGGCCTTCCAATTGGAAAGGCAGGCCATCAGGCTGAAGAACAGACTTTTGACAACCGGCACGCCGTGCCAATGCACCAAAGCCGGTGCGTGCCAAAACATGGCCGACACGGGGATGTAGCACAGCGTGGCCATCCACACGGCCGATTCAAAGGCGGACGATTGAACCAGCTCGGGGGTGATTTGGCCGCCAAAGAGGTAAAGCGCGGCGAATTGACCGTCATCGATCAAAGCCGACAAACCCAACACACCGGCAAAGAAAAACAGGTAGGCCAGACCCAGACGAATCATGGTGTTGCGGCGTTCGGTGCCGCTGCGAAACGCACTCAGCAAGATGCTGGGCATGGGGAACTGGCCTTGGTGGGCATGGCGCGTGGCGGCCATCAAGCCCAAGCTGAAAGCGGGAATGAAAACAATGGCCAGCAGATTGCCCACCTTGGGGATGAACGCAAACAGCGAGGTGAAGATGATGAACATCAAAAACAGGCCACCCAGCGCGAAAGGCTGACGCCAGAAAGTGCGAATACCCATTCGGACCCAATTTGCGCCTTCTGAGGCGGGAACCACATTCAGTTTCATGAAGTCATTGTCACCGGGTGGTGAATGCGTTGGAGGATGACCCGTTCGAAGTGCGTCGGGTCGTGGGGTTTAAGCAAGCTGGCCTCGCGGGGCAGGTGAAAGTCCCACAACCGCGAGGTCCAAAAGCGCAAAGCGGCCGCGCGCAACAGGGGGTTGAACAGGCTTCGCTCGGCCGCCGTGAGCGGGCGCTCTTGCTGGTAGGCGTGCACAAAGGCGTGCAGCCGCTTGGGGTCCCAAACGCCGGTGGCCAGGTCGATGCACCAGTCGTTGAGGCACACGCACAGGTCGAACAGCCAGGTGTCGTGCCCGGCAAAGTAAAAGTCGAAGATGCCGCACAGCACTTCGCCATCAAACATCACGTTGTCACGGAAGAGGTCGGCGTGCACAGGCCCACGGGGCAGGGCCGCATAGGCCGACAGGCTGGCCACATGGTTCTGAAAGGCGAGCTCCTGGCCGATCAACTGGCGCTGATCGTCATTGAGGTGGGGCAGGATCACCGGAATGGTGTCGTTCCACCAGGGCAGGCCACGCAAAT
>JBEAMY010000142.1:0-4357 GCA_041165725.1 Pseudomonadota bacterium | reverse complement strand
GCCACATCCTCGGCCATGATGCCGCAAGTGTCCTTGAAGTGGCGCAAATCCAAAATGCATTCGTGGGCCACGTGCCCACTTGAGCTGGCGTAAAGCGTGGGGTAATGGGCGCTCAGTCGCTTGCTGATGTAGTTGGCGCTCAAGATGGCGGCCTCAGTGGCATGGGTCAAGCCTTGAGCACCCATCATGCGGATGTACATCCAGCTGATGGGCAAGACCGCCGCATTGCCCAATGGGGCAGCCGAAATGGCTCCCACGCCACCTTGACCCAAAGCCGTCAAGCCGCCTTGTTGAGAGGCAGTGGCATGTCCAGGCAAGAAAGGCACTAGATCGGACACCACGCAAACAGGGCCCACTCCAGGGCCGCCGCCGCCATGAGGGATGCAAAACGTTTTGTGCAGGTTGAGGTGGCTGACATCGCCCCCGAACTCGCCGGGTGCGGCCAAACCCACCAAGGCATTCATGTTGGCGCCGTCCACATAAACGCGGCCACCGTGTTGATGCACCAGCGCGCACAAGTCTTTGACCGTGGTTTCAAACACGCCGTGGGTGCTGGGATAGGTGATCATCACGCAAGCCAGATTGGCGCTGTGTTGTTCGCACTTTGCTTTGAGATCGGCCAAATCCACATTGCCTTGTGCATCGCACTGAGTCACCACCACTTGCATGCCCACCATTTGGGCGCTGGCCGGATTGGTGCCGTGGGCGCTGGAAGGAATCAAGCAGATGTTGCGGTGCGATTCGCCCCGCGAGCGGTGATAGGCGGCAATCGCAAGCAAGCCCGCATATTCACCTTGGCTGCCCGCATTGGGTTGCAAGCTGATGCCCGAGTAGCCCGTGGCTTGACACAGCCACTCACGCAACTGCGCGTCGAGCAGGGCATAGCCCTTGAGTTGATCGGCAGGTGCGAATGGATGAACGTTGGCGAACTCAGGCCAGGTGATGGGGATCATCTCGCTGGTGGCGTTGAGCTTCATCGTGCATGAACCCAAGGGAATCATGCTGCGATCCAGGGCCAGGTCTTTGTCGCAGAGGCTGCGGATGTAACGCAGCATGCCGGTCTCGCTGTGGTGGCTGTTGAAAACGGGGTGAGTGAGGAAACGGCTTTTGCGCTTGAGGCTGGCCGGAATCAGGGTTTCAAGACCAGACTCATGCTGATCCCAGAAAGCCTGACGCCCAGAGGCCGAAGCCAGATTCTTTGGGTTGCCCGGTTCGGCTTGCGTGCAAATGGGCAGGCTGGCCCACAAAGCCCAAAGGGTATTCACGTCCTCTCGGGTCGTGGTTTCGTCCAAGCTGATGCCAACAAAGCTGGCTCGTCCACCACCAAAGCGGCGCAAATTGATGCCTTGCGAATGGGCTTTTTGATGCAAGTCTTCTGCGGCTTGTGGGCTTGTGCAATCCATGGTCAAGGTATCAAACGCTGTGCCGTGCAAGACCGATGCACCCAAGGCTTTCAAGCCCTGCGCCAGAGCCGCTGTGAGGGTGGCCACGCGTTCAGCGATTCGGGTCAAGCCCTGAGGGCCGTGATAGACGGCATACATGCTGGCCACCACGGCAGGCAAGACCTGTGCGGTGCAAATGTTGCTGGTGGCTTTTTCGCGGCGAATGTGTTGCTCGCGGGTTTGCAAAGCCAGGCGATATGCAGGCTGTCCGTGCGCATCCACGCTCACGCCCACCAGTCTGCCCGGCATGCTTCGCTTGAAGTCGTCTTTGCAGGCCATGAATGCCGCATGAGGCCCACCTGCACCCATGGGCATGCCAAATCGTTGGGTGGTGCCCACCACGATGTCTGCACCCATTTCGCCGGGTGGTTTGAGCAGCGTGAGGGCCAACAAATCGGCCGCAAGGATGAAGGCTGCTTGCTTGCTGTGGATCAGGTCAGCGCTGAGTTGCCAATCGGCCAACCAACCGCTGCTGCCCGGATATTGGTTGAGGGCTGCAAAGTAGTTGTCTTGCGCGATGGCCGCTTGCCAGTCGTCGCTGGAGCGCACCACATGAACCTCTATGCCCAATGGCGCCGCACGGGTTTGGATGACCTCCAGCGTTTGGGGGTGAACATCTCCACTCACGATGAAGCGGGAGCCCTTGGCTTTGACAGAACGCTTGGCCAGCGTCATGGCTTCGGCAGCGGCGGTGGCTTCATCGAGCATGGACGCATTGGCAATGTCCATGGCGGTCAAGTCGCACACCATGGTCTGAAAGTTCACCAGCGCTTCCATGCGACCTTGGCTGATCTCGGCCTGGTAGGGTGTGTACGCCGTGTACCAGGCGGGGTTCTCTAGGATGTTGCGAAGGATGACTGTGGGTGTGTGGGTCCCATAGTAGCCTTGGCCTAAAAAACTTTTGTGGCAACGGTTGAGGGCTGCAATCGACTTGAGTTCGGCCAGTGCCGAGGCTTCGCTGAGTGGAGTGGGCAAGTCCATGCCTTTGCTGCGGGCAATGCTGCGCGGGACCACTGCATCGATCAAAGCCTGACGTGAGGCCGCTCCGATGGCCGTCAGCATGTGGGCCTCATCGGCAGGGCCGATGCCAATGTGTCGGGCCAGGAATTCGCCCGCATTTTCCAGATCGCGAAGAGGTGTCATGTTCAATCCACAAGTTCAGGCGGTGAGCTTTTGGTAGGCGGTTTCATCGAGCAAGGCGTCGACCTGATCGGCCTGGCTGAGCTTGACTTTGAAGAACCAGCCCTTGCCCAAAGGATCGCTGTTGGCCAGTGAAGGATCGCTGCGCAAGTCTTCGTTGACCTCTGTGATTTCGCCGCTCACAGGCATGTAGACATCAGCGGCGGCCTTGACCGACTCGACCACACCGGCCACTTCTTTTTGAGCAAAGCTTTGACCGACTTCAGGCAGTTCAACAAAGACCACATCGCCCAAGGCATCTTGTGCGTGGTGAGTGATGCCAACCGTGGCAATGTCGCCGCTGACTGCGATCCATTCGTGGTCTTCGGTGTACTTGGTGGTCATGGTGTTTCCTTCTGGTGTCGAACAAAAAATGTCATCTGACCCCATTTATTGGGGGCGGACGTAGCGGGTGGGTTGGAAGGGCATGGTGCGCACTTCCATGGGAATGGCTTTGCCTCGCACCATGGCGAGGACACGTTGACCGGGTTGTGCGTGCGAGGTGTTGACATGGGCCATGGCGATGGGGACATCGACGCTGGGGCCCAAAAGGCCGCTGGTGACTTCACCAATGGCCTGACCGTGTTCATCTTGCAAAAGGGTGTGTTCGCGAACGGGCACGCGCTCCAGCGCAACCAAGCCCACTCGTTTTTTGCGCAAGGGCGTTGTGCCATCGAGTTGTCCCAGCACGGTGTGTGAACCAGCAAAACCGCCTGCGCGCTCGCCACCGGTTCGGCGCACCTTCTGGATGGCCCAGTTGAGCCCGGCTTCGACTGGGGTGGTGCTGGTGTCGATGTCGTTGCCGTAGAGGCACAAGCCCGCCTCCAAGCGCAAGGAATTGCGCGCACCCAGTCCAACGGGTTTGACTTCGGGCTGGGCCAGCAAGGCGCGGGCAAAGGCTTCTGCCAGGCTTGCGGGTAAAGAAATCTCAAAGCCATCCTCGCCGGTGTAGCCGCTGCGGGTGAGGTAGATGTCGTTGCACGACTGCCAATGTGCGCGCATGCCCGTCATGAAGACCAGTTGATTCACGTCGGGCAACAGCCGGGAGAGGGCCGTGACGGCTTGTGGACCCTGAAGGGCCAGCAAGGCGCGGTCGAATTGCACATCGATCTGACAGCGCTTGCCAATTCGAGATTGCAGGTGGGCCAAGTCGCCCTGTTTGCAAGCCCCGTTGACAATGACCAAGAGGTCATCGCCTCGATTCACAAACATCAGGTCGTCGATGATGCCGCCCTCATCGTTGAGCAGCAGGCCGTAGCGTTGTTTGTTCAACCCCAAGCCCATGACATCAACGGGCATGAGGCTTTCAAATGCCGCTGCGGCGTCAGGCCCGATCAGACGCAGCTGCCCCATGTGCGAGACATCGAAGAGGCCAGCCGCGTTGCGCGTGTGGTGGTGCTCGGCCATCAGACCGGCGGGGTATTGCACCGGCATGTGGTAGCCAGCAAAGGGCACCATGCGCGCGCCCAGTTCGAGGTGCAAGGCGTGGAGTGGGGTAGTGAGCAGGTTTTCGGTATCGGACACAAGCAACTTTCAAGTGCATACAAGGGCGGTTGCACCAAGGCACATGCCTTGGCGAGCCCTCGCTGTCCGCTTTACCTGAGAGATTCGCCGGGAACGCATGGGCGTTCTGCGGTTTGCTCCTTCGGTGGATGCCGTGACGCGATGGCCCGGCACCTCTCTCCAGTGAGGCATCGTCTGGCAATTTGCACTGCGAGACGCTTGTCAGTCCTTTT
>JBEAMY010000141.1:0-7157 GCA_041165725.1 Pseudomonadota bacterium | reverse complement strand
CTTGCTGCAGTTGTGATCGCAACAACCACCATGCTCCGGGAATGTGGCGCTTGACATACGCCATGCTGGGGCCGAAGTCGATGACTTGAGTCAGGTTGCTGCGATCGCTCAACCAAGTTTTGAGTTGCGCGGGTTCAATCGCAGTCACGCCTGTGGGCCATTCGGGCTGAGGGTTGGGCGAGGGCGACGTGTCGCTCAAGTCTTGCTCGCTCAAACCCTGGAGCAAGTGCACCTCCCAACCCATTTGAGCCAGCCAAGAAGCGGTCATGGGCGCACGCACCTGATCGGTGTCGCACAACACGATGCGCGCCCCCCGTATCGGAACCGTGTGATCGGTTTCCTGAACCAGTTGGCCTCCCGGCGTGCTCAGCGCACCCGGCCAATGACCCAATGCATATTCCTCTGGGGTGCGCACATCCAGCACATAAGTGGTGCGGTCGGCTTGTGCAAGCATGACGGCGAGGTCTTCGCGCTGAATGCGACCCACGCCAGCACGCACCGTCACCGCGAATGCAGACTGCCGTGTTTTTTGCAGGGTTTCAGCAGGAATGTCATCCGAGAAGCGACGACTGGCGCCTTGCTCCAACGATTGTTGAGCCAGAGTCCAACCAATCGTGCCATTGCGCAAAGCACTCACCGGATTGGGGATGCCCGCATTCACCAAAGACTGCGTGCCAATGATGCTGCGTGTTCTGCCTGCGCAATTGACCACGATTCGCGTGCTCGGGTTGGGCGCCAACGCGCGGGCGCGCAGCACCAACTCGCCGCCAGGAACGCTGATGCTGCCGGGGATGTTCATGGTTTGGTATTCGTCAAAGCGGCGCACATCCATCACCACCACATCGGCCTTGTTGTCGAGCAAGGCTTTGACTTCCTGCGCCGACAGCGACGGGGTGTGGCGTTGGTCCTCGACCCATTCACCAAAGGCCTTGCTGGGCACGTTGACATCGCGAAACAACTCCAGCCCTGCTGCGGCCCAACCGGTCAGCCCACCTCTTAGCAATTCAACGTGCGAATAGCCCAAGGCCTTGAGTCGATGCGCGGCTTTTTCGGCCAGGCCCTCACCTGCATCAAAGACCACCACGCGCACCGTTTTTCGAGGCAAGCGACGCAGGGCATCGACTTCGATGCGAGACAAAGGCAAATTGGCCGCAAAGAGCGGATGACTTTGTGCGTAAGGGTCTTCCTCGCGCACATCGAGCAAGGCGATTTCGTCCCGGTTCTTCCACGCTTGGTGCACTTCGTGGGGCTCGACCCATGCAAAGTCTGAAACGTTGACAGAGGTTGCGTCTGTTGACCGTGCTGGTGCAGATGGCAGGGATGAAGTTGAAGAGGTGGCAAGCGCTGCAGTCGCGGTTTGACCTTCGGGTTTGATGGCGGTGGGAGCAGCAGAGGACAGGTTCTCAGCCTTAGAAGCCGTAGCTTGGGCAAGTGCAGCGGTTTGAGTCAAAGGCGGGGTCGAAGTTGGCGATGAAACTGCAGCTGATGGGGCAACAGTCGATGAGCTAGGGACCTCAGTTGGAACCACGGCGGCGGGTCGATTGCTGTAGCCAGAGACAAAGTCTTTGCGCGTGCCATCGGGCAAGTAGACATGGCGCTTGACCCGACCGATGTCCGCGCCGTATACATGGATGCTGATCGAGACCTGATCGGGCACGGCGTTGCGAACCTGATGCACATCGCCCACGCGGGGTGACACCACTTCGACATCACCCGGATGCAAGTCCAGAGCAAGGCCGGCTGGCGCCCAACGCCCATCGCTCATGCGGGAATAGGGCTGCGCCCATTCGCTGCCCCTCAACATGCCGATCAGCCCCCACACGGTGTGATCGTGTACCGGGGTTGACTGGCCTGGTCCCCAGACAAAACTCACCACACTGAAGCGCTCGCGGGGATCGAGGTAAAGCAGGTATTGCTGGTAGTACTGGGGATGAGGCTGTGCGTGCTCAGGGCTCAACCAATCGTCATGCGCCACAAGTCGGGCAAGGATGTCGCGGCCCTGGCTGAGGATCGTGGCTTCCTCAGGCGCTGAGTCCATGAACTGGGTGAACTCCGCCAAAAATCGATGAAAGCGTTCAGTGTGTAGGGTTTGAGCGGACATGGTGCAACAACTGGGGTACTGAATGTGAGCCTGATTTTTTCACATCACAGCTTGGATGAACGAACAGATTTGATCGAGAACCACCTGGGGTTGATCCCTATGCGGCGAATGACCGCAAGACTCAATCACAGACCTTTGAATTGGACCCCGCGGATGGATGTCTTCAATCTGGGCCAGCGTGCCGTAAGCGTCTTGCCTGCCTTGCAAGGCCAGCACAGGAGCTTGAATGCTTTGGCATTCGGCCCGAATGTCCAGGTGAGAAAAGGGCTCTGACAGCCACACGTCACACCATTGCCAAAAGGCGGAGTCCACATCGTCGTGAAATCGACTCAACTTTTGGCGCAACTCGCCATGCTCATAAGCTTGCTTGGCCTGCTCAATGGATTCAACGCAAATGGGTTCGACCTTCACATGCGGCGCCATCACCACGCAAGCCGTCACCGCATGCCGTGCGGCGTACAACAAGGCAATCGTTCCACCGTCCGAATGGCCCACCAACACAGGGCGCTCAATGCCCATTTGATGGAGCAAATTGGGCAAGGTTTCCCAAGCGTGGCGGTGCATGTAATCAGGTCCGTGCCGATTGACCCCGCGCACATCGCGAATGGGCGTGGAGCGCCCATAGCCAGTGCGCGAATACACCAGACCGGGCATGGCTAAGCGGTCGCAAAGCATTTGGGTCCACCAAGGCTGGCGTGCATGCCACATGGCCACGCTGCCCAAGCCCTCGTGCAAGAAGACCAGCGTGGGCGTCTTGCGGGGCGCTGTTTGAGCCTCGCACTGAGGCTCGAGTTGCACCACCTCCAAGTCGACATCATGGACTTTGACCCACATCATGGTTTGATCATAGAGGCAAGCCGTAAACTGGGGTGTCGTTTTACCTTGGGTCACCATGTCTGTTTTTCGCTTTCTGATCTCCGTTGCCCTCATCGCCTGTTCTGCTCAGGCTCATGCGTCCAATCCCTTGTTTGTGCTTAATTCGCTGGATGCAGACGTCAGCGTGATCAATCCCACGAACTGGCAAACCATCAAAAAAATCCCCACAGGCAAAGAGCCCCATCACCTCTACCTGACGCCCGACCGCAAATCGGTGATCGTGGCCAACGCCAGCTCCAACACCCTGACTTTTTTGGACCCCGCAACAGCTGAAGTTCAGCGCGTCGTGCGGGGCACCATGGACCCCTATCAATTGCGCTTCTCGCCCGACATGAAATGGTTTGTGACCGTGGCCAACCGCCTCAATCACATCGACATTTACCGTTGGGATGGACAAACGCCCACCTTGGTCAAGCGCATCCCTTCTGGCAAAACGCCCAGCCATTTGTGGATAGACAGCAAGAGCACCACCGTCTGGGCAACCATGCAAGACAGCAACGAGCTGGTGGCCGTTGACCTCGCCACACAAACCCTGAAATGGCGATTGCCCATTGGCAAGATGCCCGCCGATGTGTTTGGCACACCTGACGATCAGTATTTGTTGGTGGCCCTCACCGGCGACAAATACGTCGAGGTCTACGACATCACCCAACACCCCGCCAAGCGGGTGGGGCGCATCGAAACCGCAGAAGGGGCTCACGCCTTTCGCGCATTGGGCGATGGACGCCATGTTTTCCTCAGCAACCGAGTTGCCAACTCCATCAGCCAAATCGACTACACCACGCTCAAGGTGGTGCGCACACTGCCTGGCCCCGGTGGTCCAGATTGCATGGAAGTCTCAGCCGATCAAAAACAGTTGTTCGTGTCTTCGCGCTGGATCGGCCGTGTGAGCGTTGTGGACTTGGCTTCGGGTCAAGTCGTTCGTCAGGTGAAAGTCGGAAAATCACCCCATGGCATCTTCACCCTGGATAGAGCCCGTCCGCAGTGAACCGCAAAACCTGCGAGTCCTTGCCCTGCCTCTGCGAATGGCGGCTGGCATGAGGCGCATGGTCGGTTTTGGGCTGTTGCTTGTGGCCACGCTGGCTTGTGGGGCGACGATTCCTCCTGCCCCCGCGCAATGCACCAAGCGGGTCTACCTCACCTTCGACACCGGTCACATGGGTGTGGCCGACCACATCGCCCAAGTGCTTCAACAAACCGGCGTTCGAGTCACTTTTTTCGCTGCCAACGAGCCCACTCGGATGGGTGACGGTTCTTTGGGAGAACACTGGTCTGCTTGGTGGAAGGCCAGGGCTGCCGAAGGGCATCAAATGGCGTCTCACACCTACGACCATGTGTACTGGCGTGGCGATCTACCCAACGGTGCTTTTCAGGTTAGACCCAGCTCAGGCCCGAAAAAAGATCAGACTTTTGTCCTGTCCGCTGATCAGTACTGCGACGAAATCTCGCGCTCAGCAAAGCGACTGGAAGACATCACAGGCCAAGCTGCATTGCCTTTGTTTCGCGCGCCCGGCGGCAAAACTTCGGTGGCGCTTGAGTCTGCTGCGCGCGCCTGTGGCTATGCGCACGTGGGTTGGTCGCCAGCTGGTTTTCTTGGCGACGAGTTGTCCAGCGAGCGTTACCCCAATGCCCAGTTGTTGCGCCAAGCCTTGCAGCGGATTCGACCCAATGACATCCTGGTTGCGCACTTGGGCATTTGGTCGCGCAAAGACCCTTGGGCACCGGCGGTTCTCAAGCCCCTCATCGAAGGCTTGCAGGCCAAAGGATTTTGTTTTGACACCATGGACCAGCACCCCGACTTTCGTCAGTGGGTTCGCACCCATACACGCTGAATTCATGCAGAGGTCTCTTCGCGATGGAATGGTTCTCTTTCATTGAAACTTGGCAGGATGAGTGCTTCGACTCGGTGGTGGCGCCTTTGCTCTTTCATTTGGGGCTGGGCAATCGTCTAGAGATGGCCTACGACGCCATGAATTGGTTTGCGGTGGGACTGCTGCAACTCGCAGTCATAGCATTGGTCTTCATGCCCCTGGAGCGGATGCGCCCTGTAGAACCTGCCCGTTGGGATAGAACGGTTTGGGTCGATGTGATCTACACCATCGTTCACCGCTTGGGATTCTTCAGTCTGTTCTTCTTTTTCTCATTGCAGCCTTTGATCCAGTCTGGTCTGAATGCATTGCGCATGGCGGGACTGCCCACATTCAGCATCGACCAAATCTGGCCCGGTGTGACCGACGAGGCCTGGGTGAGTTTTCTCATCTATTTGGTCGTTTTGGATGCGGTCAATTATTTTTACCACCGCTTGCAACACCAATGGGAACCCCTTTGGGCTTTGCATGCGCTTCACCACTCGCAGCGTCACCTCAACGCTTGGACCGACAACCGCAATCACTTTCTTGACGACATTCTTCATGCCACTGTCATGAGTGGGGTGGCTTTGCTGATTGGCGTTGAGCCCAGCCAGTTCCTGATCTGGGTGGCGCTCGCTCAGCTGTGCGAGAACCTGCAACATGCGAATGTGCGCCTGGCTTGGTGGCCTTGGCTGGAACGGCTTGTGGTCAGCCCGCGTTTTCATCGCCTTCACCATGCCATTGGCATCGGTCACGAATTCCCTGGCGCGGTCCTGGGTGGGCACAACTTTGGCGTGCTCTTGCCCTGGTGGGACCTGCTTTTCAAAACCGCGCGTTTCGACCCAGAGTTCCACGCAACAGGCATTCGCGACCAGGTTGAATTCGGGCGCGACTATGGCCAAGGTGTTTGGTCGCAGCAATGGCTGGGCTTGGTGAGGCTCAGCCAGGCTGTAGGCATTAAACGCGCCAAGTCCTAAGGGACAACCCACCCTTTGATGGCCGGCACAGGCGGTCATAATTATTTGTCTTTTGACGAGTAAAAAAGGATTCGTTGTGGAAGAAGAAAGCCAGGCACCCGATTTGCGTGCCTTGCGCGAGGCTCAGGACCTCGATCTCGCCAGCCTGTCCAGTGCCACTTCACTCTCTGTCGCCCAGTTGCGCGAATTGGAAGAGGGTGGGAGTGGCCATTTCTACTCTGAAGCCATCAAACAACAAGCCTTGAGGCGCGTCTTGCGTCACCTTGGCGCAGAGACACCCAACTCCAATCCGGCTTCAAGCGCAAACGCTTCGTCAAGCCCTTCTTCTGATCAGGCGTCCCCGCCAAAGACACAGGGCACAGTGATACAAGGGATCATTCGCTTGAGCCAGACTGGAGACCAATACGAGGATCCCAGATTCCCCATCAACCGCTCGATGGCTTTGCCTTCAGGCGTGGTTTGGTTAGCCGCAGTCATTCTCTTGGGCATTGTGCTGATTTGGATGTATCCCTATGAGCGTGTTCAGCCTGCTTTCGCTGAACTCAAGACGTGGCTGACCCCAAGCACGACCGAGACCATTGCGGTTCAACCCACTGTGACCACTGCCTCGGTGCCATCTCAAACTCAAGCAGAGTCAGTCCAGACCACCAAAGATGCCGCTGAGGCATCTGCTGCAAGCGACCCTGCTCGCCAAAACGAATCCCTGTCATCAGCCAAAGATACTCAGCCACCAAGTTCTGTGTCCAATGTTCAAGCACCAGGATCATCAACTTCGGCTGTGCCCACTGCTCAGCCACGAGCACCTGTTGCGTCTGCCAATGCTGTGCCAGCACCTGCTCCCTTGGCATCCAATGCATCCAACTCAGCAGTCGCCGGTTGCGAATCGTTCAAGGCTGAGCCAGTTTTGGTCAAACCCATTTCCATCGAGAAGCCCGCTCAATTTGTTTATGTGTTGGCCAAAGCACCCACTGTGCTTTGCGCCACCGACGGTCAGGGCAAAACAACCCGACTTGAATTGATGCCTGGCGTGGGTCGAAGCATTTATGGCCCAGCACCGTGGGTTCTGGCCAATGCCAATTGGGGCGACTTGGATTTGTTCTTCCAAGGTGCCAAAGTCTGGATTCCCGCAGGTACATCCTCCCGAGTTCGATTGAACGAGCAACCCGTTAACAAACCTTCTGCCCCCGTACAAACAGCGCCCAAGAATTGAATGACAATGAGGCCTGTGCCCGGGTGGTGAAATTGGTAGACACAGCGGACTTAAAATCCGCCGCTATCCTGCATAAGGGGCGTACCGGTTCGATTCCGGTCCCGGGCACCAGCATCGACCTGATCCTCGTACGCACTTCGACT
>JBEAMY010000140.1:0-3198 GCA_041165725.1 Pseudomonadota bacterium | reverse complement strand
GCCGCCCTGCTTTTGAGGCCCTGCTCCAGGCTTTGGATTTTTCGCCCAGCCGCGACCACGCTTACTTGCTCGGTGATCTGGTCAATCGCGGGCCTGACAACCTCGGTCTGTTGCGACGTTTGCGCGAAGAAGAAGACAGTTTCACGTGTTTGCTTGGCAATCATGATTTGCATTTATTGGCGGTGCACCTTGGACTCAAAAGACTCAAGGCTGGAGATACCGTGCATGATGTGCTTCAAGCGCCAGATGCAGTCGAGCTCTTGGATTGGCTGCGCCACAGGTCGCTGGCTCTGTTGGAGCATGGCGTACTGATGGTTCATGCGGGCGTGTTGCCACAGTGGGATGCCGCACAGGTGATGAACCTGGCCCACGAGGTTGAACAGCAACTGCGCTCAGATGAATGGCCCTGGTTGATCGAAAACATGTATGGCAATGAACCGCGGCAGTGGCAGGACTCGCTCACAGGCATCGCGCGTTCGCGCGTGATCATCAACGCCCTCACCCGCTTGCGCTTTTGCACACCCGATGGTGTGATGGACTTTGAGGCCAAAGCGGGTCTTGATGATGCGCCCGCCGGACACGCTGCTTGGTTTGATTTACCCCATCGATGCAGTCGTCACACACCGATTGCCTTTGGGCACTGGTCAACCGCAGGTGGGCTCAAGCGGCCCAATCTGGTCAACGTGGATACAGGTTGCGTGTGGGGCGGTTCGCTCAGTGCGGTGACCCTGAACCCTGCCGATCCTGGCCAATGGTGCGACGCCGCACACTGGACACAGGTCAGTTGTCCGAAGTCTTGAAAAGAGCCGCCACTTTGCGCTTGGGCCGAATGTTGCCCGAGCGGTTTGCAGAGGGCGCGGCCTGAGGGGTTTCCCAAGATGGGGCTTCGCCTTCGGGCACGTCAGCGTTGTAGGGCTGCGTGAAAAAAGGATCAACAGGCTTAGCTGGCATTGGTGCGCGGCGCGGCGCGGCTATTGAAGATGAACCCCGAGCAGCACGGTGCGACTCTTCGCGCACAGGGCGGGGTTCAGCTCGCCAGGTTTTGAGATCGGCTTTTTGCTTGGTGAGTTTTTCGATGTCGGTCAACAACCGGGCGTCGGAAGGAGTGACAAAACTGATGGCCAAGCCCGAAGCACCAGCGCGGCCTGTACGGCCGATGCGGTGCACGTAGTCTTCTGAATTAAATGGCAGGTCGAAGTTGAAGACCGCCGGCACGTCTTTGATGTCCAGACCCCGAGCAGCCACATCGGTGCACACCAGCAAGCGAACTGCGCCTTGCTTGAATGCGTCCAGAGCCTTGAGCCGTTCGTCCTGGCTTTTGTCGCCGTGCAAGGCATCGGTGGCAAAACCATCGCGCTCCAGGGCGCGCGCCAAACGCGCACAACCGAGCTTGCTGTTGCAAAACACAAAGGCTTGGCCGATTTCTCGCTCTTTGACCAAATCGCGCAGGGCATATCGCTTGTCGTCATCGCTAACGGCAAAGAATTGCTGTTCAACGGTGTTGGCGGTCTCGTTGGGCCTGGCGACCTCAATGGTCACGGGTTGTTGCAAATAGCTACCCGCCAAACGCTTGATTTCGGGTGAAAAGGTTGCCGAAAAGAGCAAGGTGACTCGCTGCTTGGGCAAATGGCTAAGGATGCGTTGTAGATCGGGCAAAAAACCAATGTCGAGCATGCGGTCGGCTTCGTCGAGCACCACATACTCCACCTGATTGAGGACCACGTTACGGGCCTCGATGTGATCCAACAATCGGCCAGGCGTGGCCACCAGCACTTCAACGCCACGTTTGAGGGCGGCGGTCTGGGGTTTCATGTCCATGCCGCCAAAGACCACGTCGCTTCGCAAATGGGTGTACTTGGCAAACAAGCGGATCTGCTGTGCGACCTGATCGGCCAGTTCGCGGGTGGGCAACAAGACCAAAGCGCGCACAGGATGGCGGGCGGGCGAGGTCGATGTGTTTTCGTGCTTGAGCATGCGGTGCAACAAGGGCAACGAGAAAGCCGCCGTTTTACCTGTGCCAGTTTGCGCAGCCCCCATGACGTCGCGACCCGACAGCACCACAGGGATGGCCTGTTCTTGAATGGGGGTCATGGACTCAAAGCCCATCTCGCCCACGGCTTTCGCCAGGGGTGGGGCCAGATTCAGTTCGCTAAAAGCAGTCATTAGGGCGATTGTCGCACTGCTGGCGGTCAGGTCTTGGGCAGGGTCACGCCGACCTGCCCTTGGTATTTACCGCCCCGGTCTTTGTAGCTGGTCTCGCAAACCTCGTCGCTTTCAAAGAACAGCACCTGTGCACAGCCCTCGCCCGCGTAAATTTTGGCGGGCAGTGGGGTAGTGTTGGAGAACTCCAGCGTCACATAGCCCTCCCACTCAGGCTCAAAAGGCGTGACGTTGACAATGATGCCGCAGCGGGCGTAAGTGCTTTTGCCCAAGCAAATCGTCAGCACATTGCGCGGGATGCGGAAATACTCAACCGTTCTGGCCAAGGCAAAACTGTTGGGCGGGATGATGCACACATCGGACTGAATGTCGACAAAACTTTTTTCGTCGAAATTTTTGGGGTCAACCACAGTGCTGTGGATGTTGGTGAACACCTTGAATTCGGGCGCACAGCGGATGTCGTAGCCATAGCTGCTGGTGCCATAGCTGACAATTTTTTGACCATCCGCGTTTTGACGGATCTGGCCGGGTTCGAACGGCTCGATCATGCCGTGCTGCTCGGCCATTCGGCGAATCCAGCGGTCGCTCTTGATGCTCATGTGATCTCCCTGTGCTTAAGGGGGATTGTAGAGATCAGGGCAAAGCCCCTTGAACGCCCTGGACCAGGTAATTCATAGAGAGCACATCGGCATCGCTGGCAACACTTCCCTTGGGAACACGCAATTGCCCGTCCCGGTCCGTGATCGGGCCTGCGAACACATTCACTTTTGAGCGGGCGATGTCTTTGGATAGGCGCTCGATGTGTTGGCGCACTTCAACTGGAACTTTAGGGCCGTAATGTCCGACTCGGATCATGCCTTCGCGAATGCCACCCCAAAGGTCGGCACTCTTCCAGTTGCCATCGAACACAGCTTGGACGCGGGCCACGTCATAGCTTCGCCAATCGTGCTCAACCGCTAAGAGTTGCGCGTCGGGCGCTACTTTTCTCATGTCGGAGTGATAGGCCACACCCCAAACGCCACGCTGTTGAGCGGCCAC
>JBEAMY010000139.1:0-3379 GCA_041165725.1 Pseudomonadota bacterium | reverse complement strand
GCTGAAGCCTTGATCGAGAAGGCGCAAGAAATTGCCAAGGCCCTCAACCTGGACCAAGAGGGCAACGAGGGCAATGAGCGGCTCTTGCGGCACTATGTGTCCATGGGGGTTGTGGACAAGCCCTCGCGCGAAGGGCGAGATGCCCTGTACGGATTTCGGCACCTGGTGCAGTTCGTTGCGGCCCGGCGCTTGCTGGCCGAAGGCTTTCCCTTGGCCAAGATTGCGGGCTACACCGGAGCGGTGACCACGGATGTCTTGGTGAGCTATCTGGAAAAGCCCGACAAAACCAGCGAGGCTGAGTTGCTGGTGGCGGCATTCCGCTCCGCCACTCCCACGCGTCAGGAGTCGACCCCAGACTCGCGACGCCTGCCCGTGCGCAAACCTTTGCCCAGCATGGCCACGGGCATGGGCATGGTGGATGTCATGCACGAGATGCGCGACATGGAACAACGCGTTCGCCAGCAAATAGACGTTTTGCACCGCAAGGTGCATGAGATGGTGGCGGACGCTGTCAGCAACCTGGGGTCGCAACGCGGCGGCGACAGCGCTGGTTCAGAGGCCTTGAAGCAGGCCATGTCGCAAATGGCCGTGATGATGGACGAGGCCGCGCATCGCTTTGATGCCTTGCTGCAAAAACCCATGGCGATGATCGACAAACAAATGGAGCAACAACGCTACATGTTTGAGGAAGCCCATCGCCAAAAAGATTTTTTGGAACGCATGTTCGGCAACCTGCTTCAAGAGCAACGCCACGAACTAGAACGACTCGCCCATTTGCAGATGCAACACCTGGAACGTCTGATCAAAGAGCAAACGCAATCCAATGAGATGCACAGAGACCGGATGATCAAGATGGAGTATGACTTATCCAACCGCTTGGAAGAAATGAACACCCGACTGAAAGAGTTGGCCGATTTAACTGTGAAGATGAACGACAAGAAAGAAGGTGCCGCATGAAAGTTGTGATCAATCCCATTCGTCCCATGCTTTGCGACCACGAAGCTGATTTCCATGTGTTGGTTCGGTTGCAGTCCGAACCCGTGGCAGGCTTTCAGCCCACGCCCTTGAACCTGGCGCTGGTGGTCGACCATTCGGGGTCCATGAGCGGCAGCAAGCTAGACGAAGCCAAGCGCTGCGTGGTCGATCTGGTTCGACGCATGCGAGCCTCGGACACCGTCGGCATTGTGCTGTACGAAGATCAGGTGCAGACCTTGCTGCCCATGAGTACCGTCGATCAAGTCAGTGGGGTCATCGATTCGATGATGCAAACCATCAGACCCGAAGGGAGCACCGCTTTGCACGCGGGCTGGCTCAGGGGTGGTGAGTTGGTGGCACCCGGAGCGGGCCGCGAATCTGCATGCCATGTGATTTTGTTGTCCGATGGCCAGGCCAACCGCGGGCTGACCCACCCAGCCAGCATTTGTGAGCAGGTGGCAGCACTGGCGGGGGCGGGTGTGACCACGACCACGGTGGGGCTGGGGGCGGGGTTCAACGAGGAATTGATGACGGCCATGGCCAAGGCTGGGCAGGGCAGGGCGCATTACGGTGAGCGCGCGGTGGACCTGGCGGAAACCTTCGACGCCGAGATCGGCTTGCTCTCGGAATTGCAGTGGCGCCAGGTCAACCTGTCCATCACCACAGGCACAGGCGTCGAGTTGTTGAACACCTACGAGCGGGCGGACTCAGGCTGGCGGATGCCCTCGGTGGCCATGGGCTCGGAGTGTTGGGCCCTGTTGCGCATGCCCATGCGCAGTGCCTTGGCGTGCCAGCGCGAGCACGGCACGGCCCTGGCCATTCGGGCCGAGGCGACCGACACCCACGGTCAGCGCTCGGTGTTCACAGGGCAGTTGCCCGTGTTGCCAGTGGTCACTCAGCCCCAATACGAGGCCGAAATCGGTCACGAACTGGTCGAGCGGCGCATCCATGAATTGGCGGCCGCCCAACTGCAGTTGAGAATCCGCCAGGCAGCGCTTCAGGGGGACTGGATTCGCGCAGAAGAATTGATGGCTCAATTGGAACAACTGGGTCAGCAAGAACCCTGGATCGCGGCCTCCATTGCCTTTGCGCGCCAGCTGTTGCGCGAACGGGATCATGACCGCATGTCCAAGGAAATGCTCTACAAGTCCCACAAAATGCACAGCCGGTTGTCCAGCACCGATGAGTCGATGTTCAGCCTCATGTCCGACAGGGAAACCCCCGCCTTTTTGCGACGCAAGATGGCCGAAGGTCGCCGCACTGGACCATGAAGCGAGGCTTGCTGGCAGGCCTGGGCTTGGCGTTGCTGGGCCTTTTCATCAACGCGGCTTGGGTCGACACGGCCCAAGTCGAGGTGACCCACCATGTGATGTCGGGCAAGCCCGCGGCTGCTCCCACCATTAAGGTGGTTCAACTGTCCGACTTGCACATTCAGCGCATGGGGCCCTTTGAGCACCAAGTGCTGAGTGAGGTGCAACGCATTGCCCCGGACTTGGTGGTCTTCACTGGTGACATGCTCGATCGCCCCGAAGCCTTGGAAGCCTTGCTGAGTTTCTGGAGCGGGCTGGGGTCCGTGCCCAAAATCGCGGTGCTGGGCAACTGGGAGCATTGGTCGGACGTGGATTTGCTGGCCCTGAAACAAGGGTTGGAGGCGAGAGGCGGCAAGCTGTTGGTCAACGAATCGCATGCCATGCCTTTGTCCGGGCGCATGCTGCAAGTGGTGGGGCTTGATGACTACACCGCCAGTGCGCCCAACGCAGGTTTGCTGGAATCGATTGGCCCAGGTCCTTCGCTGGTTCTGCAGCACTCACCGGGTTGGTTTCAATCGGCAGACGTGGTTCAGCGCCGTTGGCAGGCCACGGTGTGTTTGTCCGGGCACACGCACGGCGGGCAGTTGGCCCTGCTGGGGCATCCTGTTTGGCGGCCCAGAGGCAGTGGCGGCTACGTATCAGGTCGCTACGAATCGCCGTTCTGTTCTTTGTACGTCTCTCGAGGCTTGGGCACTTCGATCCTGCCCGTTCGGTGGGGCTCACACGCGGAAATTGCTGTTTTTGAGTTGTGAGGCATCACAGCCATCGGTCCGTAGACTTACCTGTCAAGGCTACAAATTGAATGTAGAGGTTTCCGGTTGAAACACCCTGGGCTTGAACATGGTCGGTGGCACGTCTCCCAAGGACTCGTGTGGGCGGTACTCGTTGTAGTCTGTTAACCAGATCTCAGCAGCCTCTTGAGCCTCTGAGAGCGTGTTGAACAAATTGGCGTTTAGCACTTCCTCTCTGAAACTCTTGTTGAATCTTTCAATGAATGCGTTTTGATTGGGTTTGCCTGGTTGAATAAACCGCAGTTCAATGCCTTGTTCTTTGGCCCATTCTGTGAATGACTCAGCGGTTAGTTCGGGGCCGTT
>JBEAMY010000138.1:0-4327 GCA_041165725.1 Pseudomonadota bacterium | reverse complement strand
GGCGGCATCGCTGATGGACGCACCCGCGGCTTCGTAGGCAGCGTCGGTGACGCTTGCAGCCACACCCGCCCCTCGTTCGACGACCACGGCATGGCCCTGGGCGATCAATTTTTTGACCGTTTCCGGGGTTGCCGCTACCCGGGATTCGCCCGCCAGGGTCTCTGCGGGGATACCAATGCGCATGTGCGTCTCCTTGAAAGCCAAAACCGACCCCTTTGTAGTCCAGGAGGTCGGACAAATTACTTAAGTCCTAGCTTAACCGATATGCATTCAGCGCCCTAACTGATTCAAGGGGTGGGGCCAACTGTAAAGGGGGATTGACCGCCTTCTGACTCTGCGTGCGTTGCGCCAAAGTAAAGGCCGCCTGGATTCTGAAAAATTTGAAAAAATGGCAACGGATGGCTGACATTTCTTATGGATAAGCCCCTCAAAGCATTATTAAAAACCCATTTTTCTTAATTATTTGAAATTTTTTTACTATTTTTGAGTTTTTCTCGGTAGCATTTGCCTGTTCGCTAGTCGTGATCAATGCCCTCACTGAAAGGAACACACATGGAAATGCAATCCATTCGCAGACAAGCCATCCTGGGTGGCTTGGCCCAGTTGCACCAATGGGAAGCCGAATCGGTTCCCCCTTTGGACACCGTCAGCGGGCGGTACCTCTATTTCAAAATGATGGAACACGCCATGGGCGGCTCAGCGTCGCCTAGCGGTCATTTGCTGAAAAACATCCATTGCGATGCCCAACTCAGCGAGCGCACCATCCGCCTCAAACTGCGTGAGTTCGAACAAATGGGTTATGTGGAGTCCAGCATGGGCTCGCGAGACCGGCGAGCCAGACAGCTCAAACCCACTGCGAAAATGCTGGCCATCATGGAAGAACACATCCAGGCCTTTGAACAGATCATGGGCAAGGAATTGCTGCTGATCGAAAAGAACACCCTGTCATGACCAAACGCTGGAAGCCTCATGTCACCGTGGCCGCCGTGATCGAACGCGATGGTCGCTATTTGCTGGTGGAAGAGCGCACCTCGGCTGGATTGCGCCTGAACAATGCGGCCGGCCATTTGGAGCGGGGCGAAACCCCGGTTCAGGCCTGCGTGCGCGAGGCCCGCGAAGAAACGGCATTTGAATTTGTGCCCACAGCCCTGATCGGGGTTTACTTGTCACGGACCCTGCAAGGCTACGACGACATCACCTATTTGCGGCTGGCTTTTGCTGGCGACTTGGGCGCCTTTGACGCCAAAGCCAGACTCGATGATGGGATCGTCCGCACCGTGTGGATGACGCCAGAAGAAGTTGAGGCCAGCCAAGACCTGCACCGCAGCCCACTGGTATGGCAATGCGTGAGCGATCACCGCAAAGGGCAGCGCCTGCCCCTTGCAACCATCTTCACGCACGAGTCGGTTTGGGCCAGTTGACCAACACAATGCCCAAGGTCACGCCCACCAAGGCCAGGCCGTGCGCAAAACCCAGGGTCTCGCCAAACAAGCCCACACCCAAAAGGGCGGCGAACACGGGCGTGAGGAACACAAAAGCACTGAGCAAGGTGGCGGGGTAACGCGTCAGCATCCACATCCAGATCAGGTAAGACAAAAAAGCACCGCCCAAACTTTGCATCAGCAAAGAACCCCACACCAAGGTGCCGGTCGGCAAGACCCAGGTTTCACCCAACGCCAAAGAAACAAAGGGCAGCACCAAGGCACTGGTGCCCACCTGATAAAACAAGATTTTTTCGGGCGAAATGCGAACCAGGCCCATGGTCCGAATCACCACAGTGGTCAAGCCCCAGCTCAGTCCAGCCATCAAGGCCAAGGCATTGCCAAGACCTTGCCCCCAAAGGTCGCCCGATCCCACCACGTCTTTCCACAAGGCATTGGCCAAGGCGGCGAACGCCAAAATCAGCCCCGCCCATTGGCGCAGGTTAAGCCGTTCGGATTGAACCACCCAAGGCACGACCAATGCGACCCACAAAGGCGAGGTGTACAAAAACACGGTGACCTGCGCCGCTGGGGCCAGCTTGAGCGCGGGGTAAAGGGTTCCGAACTCCAGCGCAAACAACAACCCCGCAAGAATGCCGGCCCGCCCGCTGCCATCGCGCTCAAAAAGGGCAATGCCTTTGTGACGACACCACAGCAAGATGCACACGCAGGCCAAGGCAAAGCGGATAGACACCTGAAAGACCGGTGGAACAAAGGGAATGGTCCAGCGGACCAGGCTTTGCTGAAACCCCCAAAACAGGGACAAACCCAACAAGCAGCCAATGGCCAAGCCGTCCAAGTGATCTTTGCGCAGGTTCATGCTGGGTCTCCTCAAGGGGTCAAGCATAACGACTTAAGGCCTGGCCTCTGCCTCAATGTTCGCCGCGTCACCGATGCGAAATCCCCGTGACAACATTCCCATGCGCACCCCGCTAGACTCTTTCGATCAACAGACGGAGTGCATGAGCAACATGAACGATATGCAAACGCGATTTGGCAGCGGCCAGTCAGTGGCCCGCATGGAAGACGATGCCTTGCTCAAAGGCCAAGGGCTTTACGCCGACGACGCCAAGGTCAGCGCCCTCGCTGTGGTGTTCGTGCGCTCGCCACATGCCCATGCCCAAATCCTGAGCGTGGACACTGCCGCCGCAAGCCAGATGCCTGGCGTCAAGTGGGTGGTGACCGGTGCACAGTTGCACGCACAGGGCATCAAGCCCATGCCCGGCCCCATGAACTTCACTCGCGCCGATGGCTCGGCCTTGAACAGCACGCAGCGCCGAATTCTGGCGCACGAGCGGGTGCGCTATGTGGGCGAGCCCGTGGCCGCTGTGGTGGCTCAAACGCTGGATCAAGCTCGTCTGGCCGCTGAAGCCGTCATGGTGGATTACGACCCCATGCCGGCGGTGACCACGGCGTCGGCTGCGCTTGCCCCCGATGCACCTTTGCTTGCACAAGGGCCCGACAACATCGTTTGCGAAACGCGGTATGGCTCAGTTGACGCCGTGAAGTCGGCGTTCGCCTTGGCGGCCCATGTGGTGAGCCTAGACATCGACAACCAAAGGTTGGCCGCGTTTTGCATTGAGCCGCGCTCGGTCCTTGCGCAATGGCAACAGAACAAATTGGTCATCCGCATGAGCACCCAAATGCCCACGGGCATGCGCACCATGGTGTGCGATCTGTTGGGCATGGGCACCGATCAGGTTCAGGTGGTGGTCGGCGATGTGGGCGGTGGCTTTGGCATGAAAACCGGCGCCTACCCCGAAGACATCGTGGTGGCGCTGTGTGCCAAACACCTGGCCACGAACGTGAAATGGGTGGCCGATCGCAACGAGGAGTTCCTCACCAGCGCACACGGCCGCGATGTGCGCTCGTTGGCCGAACTCGCGCTTGATGCGCAAGGGCGAATCCTTGCCCTGCGGGTCCATGGACTGGCCAACGTGGGTGCCTACCCCACCATGACGGGTGTGGCCATTCAGTGTCTGATTGGACCCTGGGTGCAGACCAGCATTTACGACATCGGGCTCATCGATTTCCATTTCCAAGCGGTGATGACCCACACCGCCACCACAGGGGCTTACCGAGGTGCTGGTCGGCCTGAGGCCATCTACATCATGGAAAGACTGATGGACGAGGCCGCGCGTCAAATCGGCATGGACCGTGTGACCCTGCGCCGCAAAAACCTGATTCAACCCCATCAGTTCCCCTACAAAAACCCCATGGGTCAGGTTTACGACGTGGGCGCATTCGAGCGCATCCTGGACGGTGGCCTTCAGCTCGCCGACTGGGCGGGCTTTGAGTCGCGTGCCAAAGCCTCGGCCGAAAAGGGCTTATGGCGAGGTTTGGGGCTTGCGACTTTCCTTGAATGGACAGGTGGCAATGCGCTTGAAGAAAACGTCAATGTGCGCATCCTCGATACCGGCGTGATTGAAGTGTTCTCTGCTGTGAACCAAATGGGCCAAGGCATTGCCACCACGCTTGCTCAATTGGTGGTGGATGTATTTCAAGTGCCACTGTCGCAGGTCAAAGTGGTATTGGGCGACACCGATCGCGGCAATGGGTTTGGCAGTGCAGGGTCCCGTTCGCTTTTCACTGGCGGCTCTGCCGTTCGCGTGGGTGCAGGCGAAGCTTTGGACAAGGCCCGTGCGCTTGCCGCCAGCGATCTTGAAGTGGCTGCATCCGACTTGGCGTATGAGGCAGGCGGTTTTGCTGTCGACTTCGATGCGGCGCTGGGCTTGCTTGCTCGCCAACTCAGCGAGGCTGCGGCGCAAGTCTGTGCCTTTGACCACAAAGCTGCCTGCCTCATAAGCCAAGTCGGATGCAGCCACTTCAAGATCGCTGGCGGCAAG
>JBEAMY010000137.1:0-2762 GCA_041165725.1 Pseudomonadota bacterium | reverse complement strand
CAGTTTTCTGTCATTTCATGGGGCCTCAAGCAGTTTGGCCTCATCGATGGCAACATCAATTTCCTGGGCGACGCCTGGAATTCGCGCTGGAGCGTGATTTTTGCCAACGTCTGGCGTGGCGTCCCCTTCATTGCCATCTCGCTGCTGGCGGGCTTGCAAACGGTCCCCCCCTCACTCTACGAGGCGGCCACGCTGGATGGCGCCAGCCGCTGGCAAATGTTCCGTCACATCACCTACCCGCTGTTGACGCCCATCATCGCTGTGGTGATGACCTTCTCCGTGCTGTTCACCTTCACCGACTTCCAACTCATCAAGGTGTTGACCAATGGCGGCCCGGCAGGAGCCACCGAACTGATGGCCACCATGTCTTACAACACCGCCATTCTGGGTGGTCGCATCGGAGAAGGTGCTGCCGTATCCACCGCCATGGTGCCGTTCTTGCTCGCTGCCATCATGGTGTCTTGGTTTGGTTTGCAGCGCCGTCAGTGGCAACAAGGAAGTGATCATGAGTGATGCCAAGTCTCAAACCATGAGTGATAACTCAGAGGGAATGAGCTATTTGTCCACCCTGCCCCAACGGGTGGTCAGGGTCTACTTGCCTTTGGCTCTGATCGTGTTTGTCCTGCTTTTCCCCTTCTACTGGATGGGACTCACGGCCATCAAGCCCAAAGAGCAGTTGCTGGACCTCGACACCTTCAACCCTTTCTGGGTTTGGCAACCCACTTTTGAACACATCAGCGATTTGTTGTTCAAAACCGAATACCCGCAATGGCTTTGGAACACCATGTTCATTGCCGTCTCGGCCACCGTGTTGTCCCTGATCGCCAGCGTGTTCTCGGCTTACGCCATCACCCGCATCCGCTTCAAAGGAGCCAACACCGTGGGCGGTGCCATTTTTTTGGCCTACCTGGTTCCTCCATCGATTCTCTTCATCCCCTTGTCTACCGTGGTCTATCAATACGGGTTGTTTGATACACCCTTTGCGCTGATCCTGACCTACCCCACCATCCTCATTCCTTTCTCCACCTGGTTGTTGATGGGCTACTTCAAAACCATTCCCTACGAACTTGAGGAATGCGCGCTGATCGACGGTGCAAGCCGTTGGCAAATCTTGGTCAAGATCATTCTTCCCCTGGCTGTGCCTGGCTTGATTTCAGCTTCGATCTTCTGCCTGACCTTGTGCTGGAACGAATTCATTTACGCCCTCACCTTCATCAACAGCGTGGAAAAGAAAACCGTACCGGTGGCCATCCTTTCGGCGTTCACCGACGGTGACCAATACCGCTGGGGCTCGCTCATGGCCGGTGCACTGGTGGGCTCATTGCCCTTGGTGGTGCTCTACGCCTTCTTCGTTGAGCACTATGTGAGTGCCATGACCGGCGCGGTCAAGGAATAACCTCCTTTTTTCAGGACTCATCCCATGAAGATTGCATGGATTGGACTTGGCGCCATGGGCTCCAAGATGGCGCCCCGCTTGCTCGCGGCAGGACACAGTGTGGTGGCTTATGACGTGAGGCCTGAAGCCCTTGATGCGTTTGTCCGTCAAGGGGGTCAGCGCGCCGATTCAGCTGCCGCTGCCGCCAAAGGTGCCGATTTGGTCTGGCTCATGGTGGTTTCTGGTGATCAAGCCCGCAGCGTGGTTTTCGACCACGGCGTGGCCGATGCCTTGGCCCCCAACGCCGTGGTGGTGGCGGCCTGCACGCAACCGCCCTCTCAAGCTCAACAATTGGCCAAAGACTTGGCCGCTCGTGGCATCGGTTTTCTCGATGCACCGGTTTCAGGGGGCACCAAAGGTGCAGCTGCCGGAACTTTGTCCATCATGGTGGGCGGCGATGCACAACTCACCCAGCGCCTCAAGTCTGTGCTCGATGCCATGGCAGGTCGTGTGTTCCAAGTGGGGCCTCAACCCGGAATGGGTTCTACCGCCAAGATGGTCAACCAACTGCTTTGCGGGGTCCACATTGCGGCCGCTGCCGAAGCCATGCATGTGGCCGAGCGCTCAGGCATTCCTTTGGCCGTCATGCACGAAATCGTTTCGGTATCGGCGGGCAACAGCTGGATGTGGGGCGACCGAGGCCCGCGCATGATGCAAGAAGACCCTGAGGTGACCTCTGCGGTCGACATCTTCGTCAAAGACTTAGGGATCGTGCTTTCTCAGGGCGAGCGGCTCAAGGCCGGACTTCCCTTGGCTGCAGCGGCACGACAAATGTTTTTGGCCGCAAGCGGTCTGGGCCACGGCTCTGCTGACGACAGCCAAGTGATCCGCGCCTACCGCGCCCTCAATGGCGCGCATGCCGCCAACGACGACTGATTTTTCTTCTTCGACTTTCCATCTGAGGTTCACATGTTGCTTGCACAACGCACCGCCATCATCACCGGCGCAGCCAGCCCCCGAGGCCTTGGGCTGGCCACCGCCAAACTCTTTGCCGAACACGGTGCCCGCGTGATGATCACCGACTTGGACGCAACCGCGGCCGCACAAGCCATTGCCGCATTGCCCGGTTCTGGCCACTTGTCGGCACGCTGCAATGTCACCGACAAAGCCGAGTGCATGGCCTCGGTTCAATCGGCCCTCAAGGTGTGGGGACAGGTTGACATCCTGGTCAACATCGCCGGCATCACCAGCCCTCAGCGCATCATGGATGTGGACCCCGAAACCTACACCCGCGTGATGGACATCAACATGCGAGGCACCCTCTATATGACGCAGGCCGTGGTGCCTCACATGCGAGAGCGCCGCCAAGGCAGCATCGTCAACATGT
>JBEAMY010000136.1:0-6206 GCA_041165725.1 Pseudomonadota bacterium | reverse complement strand
ACCTGGGCCTGCGCGCTGGGGTTGATGGCGCCCAGCGCGAACAAAAGCCCTGCAGAAAAGTACTTACGCATGGGTGCATTATTCCAAGATGCACCGCCCCCGATAATTGAGCGCATGAAATGGCTTGCCCTGGAAACCAGCACCGAACACGTGAGCGTGGCCGCCTGCGATGGCGCACGCGAAGCCGTGCGCGAAGTTGCCGGCGGGGCGCAGGCTTCGCTCACGGTCTTGCCCGCCATTGAACAGGTGTTGAGCGACGTTGGCTTGGCCTTGAAGGATGTGCAAGCGATTGCATTTGGCCAAGGCCCGGGTGCATTCACCGGGTTGCGCACCGCTTGCGCAGTGGCCCAAGGCTTGGCCTTGGGGGCGAATAAACCCTTGTTGGCTTTTGACAGCTTGGGCTTGGTGGCGCAGTCGGCGCGGCAACAGCGACCTCACATCAAGCGGGTCTTGGTCACGCTGGACGCGCGCATGGGCCAGGTTTACTGGGGTGCTGTGGAATGGCGCAGCGCCTCCCATGACGACCCTCAGGCCTTGGGCCATTGGGTCCATGTCTTGCCCATTGCGGTCAGCAACCCCAATGAAGTGCATTGGCCGCAAGGGTGGTCGGCCAGCGATGACCACACTTTGGCGGCAGGCTCTTGGGTCAACGCGCAAGGCGAGGGCCGCGAACACGCATTGGGCCCCCACACCTGGCAAGCCGCTCGCCCGCAAGCGCAGGCCATGTTGTCCCTCGCCGCATCGGCTTGGCATCGCGGATTGGCCCTCGCCCCCGAAGACGCCGCGCCGCTTTATGTGCGCAACAAAGTCGCACAAACCACCGCCGAGCGCATGGCCCAAAGCTCAGGGGCTCAGTCATGAAGTGGCCTTGGCCCGGACAAGCTGCTTACGCCCAAGCTGAGTTTGAAAGCTGGGGTCAGCAGGCCGTGGCCGAGATCATTCGCATCGAACAAACGGCGTACTCGCATCCTTGGACCAGTGGCCATTTCAACGACTCAATCCGCTCTGGTTACCGCTGCATTCGACTGCGACTGAAAGAGGAGACCCTGGGCTACCATGTCGCCATGCGTGGCCCTGGTGAAATGCATTTGCTCAACCTCACAGTGGCTCCGGCGCACCAGCGCCGGGGATTGGGATTGCGCTTGCTCAAGGAACTCATTGACCATTGCCGCAGTGAAAACCTCAACGACTTGTGGCTGGAAGTTCGCGAGAGCAATTTGGCCGCACAAGCCCTCTATGCCAAAAGTGGTTTTTCAACCGTGGGCTTGCGCAAAGACTATTACCCCTTGGACAGCAGTCGGCGCGAACACGCGGTGGTGATGAACCTCAGGCTCGATCAAAAAGCCCAGCAAGAGGTTCTTGCATGAACGGCCTGAGCGCGCGCCACCGCGCCATGCTGCAAGAAATCGGCGTGCCGCTGTGGCTGCCACCTGCTCTGCAGCGGCCCGCAAGCGGAAAACATGCATCGGCTCGTGTGGAACTGGCTCAATCGGCCACCACGGTGTCGCAGCCCACACAGCGCATTGCCTTGCCGGTGCGTGAGCCCATCAAGCCCGCTCGTGTGGCACTGCCTTCTGACGATTTTGTGCCCACGCCCCCCAATGTGGATTGGGCCACCGTGGAATGGACGCCCTTGCAAGCTGCGGTGGCCGAGTGCCGCGCTTGTCGCCTCTGCCTTAACCGGACGCAATCTGTGTTTGGTGTGGGGACCGATGACGCGCCGCTTGCTGATCGGCCTCTGGATTGGTTGGTGGTGGGCGAAGGACCCGGCGAGCAAGAAGATTTGAAAGGCGAGCCGTTTGTCGGCGCGGCCGGCAAATTGCTGGACCAGATGTTGGCGGCCATGCAGTTGTCGCGTCAGCGGACCAGCCCACAAACGCCAAGCCTCTACATCACCAATGTGGTCAAGTGCCGCCCTCCCGGCAACCGCAACCCCATGCCCGATGAGGTGCAGGCCTGCGGCGCCCATTTGCAGGCTCAAATCCGATTGCTCAAGCCCCGTTTCATTTTGGCCATGGGGCGTTTTGCAGCCCAAACCTTGCTCAAGGATTCAGTGGCGGACATCGATACCGTGGCGCTGGGTAAATTGCGTGGGCAGGTGCACCGACATGGCGACATTCCCGTGGTGGTGAGTTACCACCCCTCTTACCTGTTGCGCAACCCAGCCGAAAAAGCCAAGAGCTGGGCCGACCTGTGCCTGGCGCTTCAGGCCTGGGCAGACACCAACCGCACCGAATAACTGGCTTGCCCTGTCGACCAGCTCAACAGCCTGTCGATGTTGGGGTGCTTGCCCGGATGGGCTTTGGCATCTGTGGTGTGCTCGGCGTACCAATCCAGACCCAAGCGAGCGGCCTCTGGGCTGATGGCGCCACCGTGCAGAGCCGCCAGCGCGGCATACACAGTGAGCGAACCGATTTGACCGGGCTTGTGCTCGATGGTGGCCACCACTTGCCCTTGAGGGTCCAGCAGTTCAAGCGCCTTGAGGTGGGAAACAGGGGGAAGTTGTTGGAGTCGTTCAGCGAAGTTCATGCCGTGAATTTACAGCACGCGCGAAGGGCGCACGAAAGCCATGAAGCCAAGGCAAGCTCAGCCCTTTTTCGATTCGGGCCATAGCACCAGCGCAATGGACACCACGATCAGGCCCATGGCCGCGAAGTCTTCTGAATGCAGCACCTCGCCCAGAAAATACGAACTGCTGAACACGCCCAAAATGGGGATGAACATCACGCTCAAGGTGGAGGCCACGGGTGGCAATGCCCTCGCCAGCACCAGCCAAGCGGTCTGAGCAAACACGAACACACCGAAGGTGTTGTAGAGGATCACGCCCCAAGTGATGGGCGACGGCCAGTGCCAGCGATCTGACTCCAAATACCAGGCCAGCAGGGTCATCAGCGGGGTGGACAGGCTGAGCATCCAGAATGCGGCGGTGACTGTGGGCACGGTGAGGATGGTTCGGCGCATGCGTTGTGTGCCATAGCCCCATGTGGCGGCAGAGGCCAGCACAGTGATCAAAGCCCAAGGCGAACCGGCCAACGAGGTCAGCTCGTGACGCAGCAAGAGCAGCACCGCCACCGAGGCGCAAACCACGCCCAAGACCGCGCGGGGCTTGATGGGGTCGCGAAACACCCAGTAGCCGATCAGCGCTGAAAAAATCGGCATGGTGTAGCCCAAGATCGCTGTGCGGCCGCTGTTGAGGTAGGGCAAGGCCAGGATCACCAGCGAATACCAAATCAGATAGTTGCTCACCATCAGCTGCAACAACTCAGACCAATGTTTGCGGGGAATCGCAAACGGCATGCGCATGCGCCAGATCACCAGCGCGAGAAAAGGCATCGCAATCCACATGCTCAGGATGCGAAAGGACAGGGCCGGAAAGGTATTGACGCCGATTTTGAGCATGGGCCAGTTGAAACCCCAGATCAAAGTGAGGCAAGTCAGCAAGGCCAGCTGTTGGCGTGAAAGTGTAGGCATTGCCGCATGCTAAGCCAGGAGCTGGCCAGGCGGTGTCACCTGCCTACAATCATCGGCCATGACCTTCATCGAGCATTTGCGGGCCGCCGAGGTGGCCCACCAGTCCCGGCTTTGCGTCGGCCTTGACCCCGAGCCCAGCCGTTTTCCTGTCGATTGGAAAAACGACTCGCGCCGCATTTTTGATTTTTGTGCGGCGATTGCCGATGCGACCGCCGACTTGGTGTTGGCGTTCAAACCTCAGATTGCCTACTTTGCGGCGCACCGAGCGGAAGAGCAACTCGAAGCGCTGATGCACCATTTGCGCAAGCGCCATCCGCAGGTGCCGGTGATTCTGGATGCCAAGCGCGGTGACATCGGCAGCACGGCTGAGCAATATGCCAAGGAAGCGTTTGAGCGATACGGCGCAGATGCCGTGACTTTGTCGCCGTTCATGGGTTTTGATTCGGTTGAGCCGTATTTGCGTTTTCCTGGCAAGGGCGCGTTTTTGTTGTGCCGCACGTCCAACCCGGGCGGTGATGATTTGCAGAACCAGACTTTGGCGTCGGTAGAGGGCGCACCGCGTTTGTACGAGCATGTGGCGCGTTTGGCGCAGGGCCCGTGGAATTTGAACGGGCAATTGGGTTTGGTGGTCGGGGCCACTTATCCGGCCGAGATCGAGCGCGTGCGTGAGATTGCACCGACTTTGCCTTTGCTGATTCCGGGCGTGGGCGCTCAGGGCGGCGATGCTCAGGCAACGGTGAAGGCGGGTTGGCGGCCAAATGGTCCGGTGGTGGTGAATTCGTCTCGGGCCATTTTGTATGCGTCTTCGGGTGCGGATTTCGCAGAGGCCGCGAGGCGGGTGGCTGAGCAGACGCGTTTGGCGCTGTTGTCGGTTTAATGTGGCGTTGGATGTGGGGTTGGGGAGGCTCGCCAAATCAGGCCCAGCCCTCAGGCTCCGATGAAAGTCGCCCTCGGACTGAGCCTGATCCTGCGAGCTCTTGAGCGCACGCTTTCAATATGAGGTTGGTGGGCCAAGTCATCAGGCCCAGCCCTCAAGCTCCGATGAAAGTCGCCCTCGGACTGAGCCTGATGCCTTTGCCCTTGGTGACTTCGGTCGTTCAGGTGCTTGATCTGGGCGAGACATGCCGTTGTAATGGCTTAAGCCCATTTTGAGGAGTCTCCATGAGCATGAACATCGACGGCGCCTGCCATTGCGGTCAGGTGCGTTTCACCGCTTTGATCGATCCTGAGCGCGTCATGGCTTGTCATTGCACCGATTGCCAGACTTTGTCGGGTGCGCCGTTTCGCGCGGTGGTGGCGACGCGCATGGAGAACTTCAAATTGCAGGGCCAGGTCAAGCAATACATCAAGCTTGCTCAAAGTGGCAACCGCCGTGCTCAAGTGTTTTGCCCTGAGTGCGCCACGCCGCTTTATGCCACCGCACCAGAAAACGCCACCAGCGTGATCATTCGCATGGGTTGCGTCACCCAGCGCGATCAACTGCCGCCCAAGGTCCAGATTTGGCAGCACTCGCAGCTACCGTGGCTCAAGGACTTTCCCAAGGTCAAAGGCACACCCGACCAAACCGGCTTTCTCCCTGCCCTCTAAGTTCAAGGGGATCAAAGGGAATGGCTCACCCCTTACCATGGCACCATGACCGCACGCCTTAACGATCCATCCCGTTCAACTGCGCCCCTTGCCGAACTCAAAGTCATTGAAGTGGGCCAACTCATCGCTGGCCCCTTTGCTGCGAAAACCCTCGCGGACTTCGGTGCCGACGTCATCAAAATCGAACCCACGGGCAGCGGCGACCCCTTGCGCAAGTGGCGTTTGCTCAAAAACGGCACCTCAGTTTGGTGGCAGGTTCAATCGCGCAACAAGCAATCGATGGCGCTCGACCTCAAACAAGCGGCTGCCCAAGACTTGGTTCGCCAACTTGTGGCTCAGGCCGATGTGCTGATCGAAAACTTTAGACCCGGCACCTTGGAAGGCTGGGGTCTGGCCCCCAACGATTTGCTCAAGGTCAATCCCAAGCTGATCATCTTGCGCGTCAGTGGCTATGGCCAAACTGGTCCCTATCGCGACCGCCCCGGTTTTGGTGTGGTTGGCGAGGCCATGGGCGGCATTCGTCACCTCACTGCAGAGCCTGGGCGCGTGCCGGTTCGCGTGGGCGTGAGTTTGGGCGACACGCTCGCCGCTTTGCATGGCGTCATCGGCATCTTGCTGGCCCTGCAAGAACGTCACCGCTCGGGGCAAGGCCAAGTCATTGATGTGGCGCTCTACGAGGCGGTCTTCAATTGCATGGAAAGCCTGTTGCCCGAATTCAGCGCCTTTGGCGAAGTGCGCGGACCTGCGGGCAGCGCGCTGCCTGGCATTGCCCCTTCCAACGCCTACCCCTGCCGCGACGGGGGTTATGTGCTGATCGCTGGCAATGGCGACTCCATCTTCAAGCGCTTGATGCACGCCATGGGGCGCGACGATTTGGGCAACGCGCCAGACCTTGGCGACAACACTGGCCGCGTCAAGCGCGTCGCTGAAATTGACGCGGCGATTGCCGATTGGACGCGGCAACACGACATTGCCCACGTCCTGGCTGAACTGGAAAAAGCCGCCGTGCCCAGTGGCCGCATTTACACCGTGGCCGACATGGCCAATGACCCGCATTTTTTGGCGCGCGAGATGGTGCAAACCATGCGCATGGACGACGGGGAAGATTTGCTCGTTCCCGGCGTGGTGCCCAAACTCTCTCGCACGCC
>JBEAMY010000135.1:0-5355 GCA_041165725.1 Pseudomonadota bacterium | reverse complement strand
CTCGCGCTGGCGAATGCGGTCTGTGGGCATGATCTCCAAATGGGCATTGCCATACGTCGGCTGGGTATAGGACCTCAGATCGCGGGCATCGAGCATGAGGCGCTGGCCCCGATTGGTCGAATGTTCGGGCGTGATGATCAGGTCACGGTTGGGGGCAATGTTCCAGTAATACGGCGCAGCCACAGTGACGCCACTTTGGTTGTCGACCACCAGGCTGGGGGGCAAAAAGCCTGAACGCCGTTTGCCAGAGAGCGGGAAGCCAAACGAAGGAACTGGAAAGATGGGCACCTCTTTGAAGTAGATGGCGCCCCCTTCGATTCGGCCTTCGTCTTCGGCCTCGTCAAGAACGATGCGGCGTGCTTTGAGGAACCAATCGGGCACCCAGACGCCATCCTTGGTGGTCTGGCAGCTGGAGTAAACCGCGTCTTCAGTGATCACCCGGTTGGGGCCCGCAAAGACCAAGCGTTTGGCGTATCCCTTGGATCGGTTCTTGAGGAAAGAAAACTCCGGCGCTTCGAGCGCGCCTTCAAAGGCTTCAACCCTCAAGGTGAGTTGAGGGCCTTCGAAAAGGTTGCCCGATCGGTTGATGCGGACCTTGCCCTGTGCCTTGACCGTGTCGGTCGGCATGTCGTATTCGACGCGGTCTGCGCGGATGAAGGTGTCCGCGTGGCGCAGCTGCACATCGCCTTCGAGCACCGTGGTGAGGTCGGGCTGGCCCGTGGTCTTGTCGGCCTTGATGAAAAAAGGCGAATCGCGGCGAGTTTGGGAGTCGATCTTTTCGGGCAGTTGAGTGGCCGATTGCATGTCGGTGGTCTGGGCCCAAGCTGTTCGTAAAGAAAGCGTGGCGCCCAGGCCCAGGGCCAAAACAACTGAAAGGGGTTTGAGTCGAAGTGTCGTCACAGAATGCGCAACCGATAATGGGGCGATTATCACTGAGCCCCTCTTACCCCTTTGCCATGCGAGTGAACTGGACTGACCCCTTGCGCGAACAAGCCTGTATGACCTGGCTGACCCCACTGGCTGACCCGCTGGGCCTGCATCTGGAGACTTTGGCCCCCGCTTCGTCCGATGCCAGCTTCAGGCGCTATTTGCAACTCAAAAGCGATGCATCGCCCACGGGCCGTTACATCGTCATGGATGCCCCGCCTGAACTGGAAAACAACCCAGCTTTCGTCAAGGTCGCAGGACTGATGGCTGAAGCGGGTTTGCGCGTGCCGCAGATCTTGTCGTGGGACCAAGCGCATGGCTTCATGTTGCTCAGCGACTTGGGCGAGCACACGCTGATGCACGCGCTGACCACTCAGCCCGAAGCTGCTCATTTGCCGCTGTGGCGTTCTGCGCTGGAGGCCTTGCGCCCTTGGCAACTGCATGCCGTGGGCGATGCTTTGCCCGCTTACGACCACGCCTTGCTGCAGCGCGAGTTAAGTCTCTTTCCCGATTGGTACATCGCCAAGCACAAGGCTTACACGCTGAGCGACAGCGAGCGCTCGCAATGGCAGAGTTGGTTCGACCTCATCGTGTCGCACAACCTGCAAGCGCCCAGCGTGCCGGTGCACCGCGACTTCATGCCCCGCAACCTCATGCTGCCCGCGTCGGGTGACGATCCACGCATGGGCGTGCTGGATTTTCAAGATGCGGTCTTTGGCCCCATCACCTACGACCTGGCCAGCCTGATGCGCGATGCGTTCATCAGCTGGGAAGAAGAAGTGGTGATGGACGTGACGATTCGCCATTGGGAGCAGCTTCGCAAAACGGGCTTGATCGATGCCCATGGTTGGAGCGAAGACTTTGGCGCGTTTTACGAAGCGATCGAGTGGATGGGCTTGCAGCGCCACCTGAAAGTGGCGGGCATCTTTGCTCGCCTCACCCTGCGCGATGGCAAAGAGAAATACTTGGCCGATGCGCCCCGCTTCATTGGCTACATCCGCCGCACGGCCTCGCGCTATTCGGCCCTCACGCCGCTGCTGCGCGCCATCGACCGCATTGAAGGCATCGCCCCGCAAGAGACCTTGGTGATGGGGCGTGGCTGAGTCATGAATCGATTCCACGCGCCCTGTGCTTTGCCTGTGGGCCAAACGCTGTTCTTGCCCGAGGCCACGGTGCGCCACATGCAGGTTTTGCGTTTGCAGCCTGGCGATGAGGTCGATTTGTTCACGGGTTTGGGCGGTGTGCATCGGGTTCGCATTGCCAGCATGGGGCGGCAGCGCATCGAGGTCGATGTGCTCGATCACCGCGACGAGGAACGCGAAGCCACTGTGTCGGTTCAACTGGCGGTGTGCATGCCCGCCAACGACAGAATGGATTGGCTGGTCGAGAAAGCCACCGAGTTGGGCGTGCAACGCATCACACCGCTGATGAGCAGTCGCTCGGTCTTGCGACTGGACGGGCCACGGGCTGAACGCCGCATGGCGCATTGGCTGGGCATTGCGGCCCATGCCTGTGCCCAATGCGGGCGCAATCGCTTGCCACAGGTGGATGTGCCCACCGATTTGCCGTCGTGGCTGACTGCGTGGATCAAAAACGGTGAAGGGCGAGGGGCATCACATGGCTTAGCGCCAGCACCCGCGAGCGCTCCTTGGCTGGGTCTGTTGAGCCTGACTGATCGGTCTCAGGCTGTGACGCAACGGCCTTGGCGCGACGCCCAACACCTGTGTTGGCTCATCGGGCCAGAAGGCGGCTTCACCCCTGAAGAAGAAGCGCTGGCACTGGCTGCCGGGGCCACACCCATGAGCTTGGGGCCCAGGGTCTTGCGGGCTGAAACAGCAGCCCTCACCGCATTGGCATTCGCCACGGCTTGAGGTTTAAATTTGGGCCGGGACGGATGGGTGACAGCTTCCTCCCCATTCATCCATCACAATCCACTGATGAATAAAAACCTCTGGCTCCTGGCCTTGGCTCAAGGCTTTTTCCTCACCAACAACGTCACCTTCATTGGCATCAATGGCCTGGTCGGACTGGAGTTGGCCCCTTATGGCTGGATGGCCACCTTGCCGGTGATGGGTTATGTGGTGGGTGGCGCACTGAGCACGGGTTTGGTGGCCAAGTCACAGCGGCTGTGGGGGCGACAACGCGCTTTCCAAATCGGCTTGCTGGTGTCTTTGGTGTCGGCGGTGCTGGGGGTGGTTGCAGTGATGCTGCATTCGTTTGCCTTGCTGTTGGTCACCACCCTTGTGGCGGGCTACTACAACGCTAACGGTCAGCTCTACCGCTTTGCTGCCGCCGAGTTGGCCAAAGACGGTTTCAAAGAAAAAGCGATTTCATTGGTGCTCGCGGGCGGCTTGCTGGGCGCCGTCGCCGGGCCTTTTCTCGCGACCCAAACCAAAGACTGGTTTGGCATGCGCTTTGCCGGCCCTTATGTGATGTTGGGCGTGCTGGCTGTGGTCGCCATGGCCGTGATGCACTTCATCGACTTTGGCAAACCCCCTGCTGCCGCAACCAACGGGGCCAAAACCGAAGAGCGCTCCTTGATGGAATTGTTCCGTGTGCCTGCCTTTGCCGTGGCGGCCCTGAGCGCCTCGGTGAGTTATGGCGTGATGAACTTGCTGATGGCGGCCACACCGCTTGCGATGCAAGTGTGTGGCTACCCCTTTGACGTGACCGCCACCGTTTTGCAGTGGCATGTGATCGGCATGTTCGCACCCGGATTTTTCACGGGTGCACTGATCAAGCGCTTTGGTGCCATGAAGGTCTTGTACGCAGGCCTGGTGCTCAATGTGTTGTGCGTGGGAATTGCCCTGAGCGGTCAAGAGGTGAGCCAATTCCTGTGGTCCATGCTGGTGCTGGGTGTGGGCTGGAACTTCCTCTTCACCGCGAGCACCACGCTCTCGACCCAGGCCTATCGCCCTGAAGATAAAGACCGCGCCCAAGGCGTGCTCAATTTTTGTGTGTTCGCCACCATGACCTTGACCTCGTTTGCATCGGGTGCCTTGGTGACCACCGAAGGCTGGCACTGGCTCAACATGGGTTCACTCTTGCCCTTGGGCCTGGTGGCCTTGGCTTTGTTCAGCCTGCACGTGCGCGGCGTGTCCAAGCAGATCTGATCGCGAATTGGATCAACCGCGAAGCCAGGGTGCCCACGCGCGCAAACCCTGGCTGGTTGCGCCCACCTGCGAGCCGCCACGCGGCCGGTACTCGCAACCCAGCCAGCCGCGCCATTGGCCTGCTGCTTCGATCTGGTCGATGACTTCATAGGCGGCGCTGTAGGCCAGCTCGCCCTCGTGAGGTTCATGGCGGTCAGGAATCCCTGCAATTTGCAAATGCCCCACCCGGCCGGTTGGCAGGTATTCGCGCAGCTTGGTGATCACATCGCCCTCGACGATTTGACAGTGGTAGAGGTCGAACTGAACTTTGAGGTTGGGTGCGCCCACGGTTTGCACCACGGTGTGGGCATCGGCTTGACGGTTGATGAAAAAACCGGGGATGTCGCGGGTGTTGATGGGCTCGATGAGCACATCGCGACCAGCACTGGCAGCTTGTTCGGCCGCCCATTGCAGATTGCTCAAATAGGTGTCACGCAAAGCGGGCAAGTCGTGAAAGGCATTGGAGGAAGTGCGTAGGCGCTCGGGGCGCGCGTCGGGCGCACGCAAGGCCTCGGGCACCAATCCCGCCATGACGTGAATGCGTGGACAGTCCAGCGCTTGTGCATAGCGCAAGGCCAGCTCAAAGCCCGTGCGAAAGTCTTGTTGATGCTCGGGCAAACAAGCCATGCCGCGCATGTTTTGGCGCCAGGCCAAGTCCAGGCTTTGGGCATCGGTTCCGGGGCCGGGAGGGGCATTGAACAGCACTTGTTGCAAGCCATTGCCACGCAAGCGCGCCGCCAGTTCGGCCGCAGGCCACTCGTAGGGAAAAAGGTATTCGACGGCGGTAAAGCCGTCTTTGGCGGCCGCCTCAAAGCGATCCAGAAACGGCAGCTCGGGATAAAGCATAGAGAGGTTGGCGGCAAACTTCGGCATGGTGACTCCTGTAGACGAAGAGGGACAGTGAGAGACAGCGACGGTCGGTGGCGCAATAGGACAGGTAGGGGCGTTGAGCCTTACCAGTTCGCGCCAAAGCGTTGCTTGAGTTCGTTGATCTGCTCTGGGCTCAAAGGCTGAATGCTCGCCTGATCACGCGCCGAGTGCATCAGCCAAAGCTTGGCGGTTTCTTCCAACTCTTCGAGTGTGGCCATGGCGGCAAAGGGCGTGTCGTGCCAAACGTTGGGGCCCAGGCGCGCCAACATGACCGCGCGCAAAGGTTTGCCCGCTTGGCCGTAGGTGGCGATGGCCTGCGCCACCCAATCGGCCGCCTCTGCGGCGCCGGGATGGTGGTACGGCACCAGGGGCACGTGTCCGACTTTCATCACAAAGTAAGGCGTGA
>JBEAMY010000134.1:0-3743 GCA_041165725.1 Pseudomonadota bacterium | reverse complement strand
GAGCCAAAGCCCATGTAGTTGCTCTGAATGAAGCTCACCATCATGCCGTTTTCGTCGGCGGCGCTGAGGTAGATGGTGCCGCCCTTGACCGGGTTGCCTGCGCCGAAATCTTGCGCTCGCTTCATGTCGATGAGGCGCGCGCGCGAAGCGAGGTAGGCATCGTCGAGCATGTGCTCAGGCGTGACGTCCATCGCACTGGGCTCGGCCACATAGCGATACACATCGGCAAAAGCCAGTTTCATGGCTTCGATTTGCACATGCTGCGAATCAACGCCATCGACCGCCATGCTGGCAAGGTCGAAGTGGGAAAGAATGCCCAGTGCAATGAGGGCCGCAATGCCTTGGCCATTGGGTGGGATCTCGTGCAAGGTGTAGCCGCGGTAGGACTTGGCAATCGGCGTGACCCACTCGGGTTGGTAAGCCGCAAAGTCAGCGGCGGTGATGCTGCCGCCGTTTTGCGCCGCATGGCGCTCTATCGCTTGTGCGATTTCACCCCCATAAAACGCTTGGCCTTTGGATTGGGCAATCGCCCGCAAACCCCGTGCAGCCGCTTTGAATTGGAACAACTCACCCACCGCTGGCGCGCGGCCCCAAGGCATGAAGGCTTGGGCAAAGCCGGGTTGATTGTTCAACTCGGCCACAGCAGCAGCCCATTTTTGTTGGACGACCACTGGCAAGAGGTAACCGCGCTCGGCCAACTCGATGGCGGGTTGCATCAAGTCGGCAAAAGGCAGTTTGCCAAAGCGCTCGCTCAAAGCCACCCAGCTGGCCACTGCACCCGGCACGGTGACCGAGTCGTAACCCCGTTTGGGGGGTTGGGCAGCATCGCCGTGCTTTCGTGCAAAGTATTCGGGCGTCCAGGTTGCAGGCGCACGGCCAGATGCATTGAGCCCATGCAATTGCTGACCATCCCAGAGGATGCAAAACGCATCGGAGCCCAAGCCATTGCTCACGGGCTCAGTGATGGTGATGGCAGCTGCCGCGGCAATGGCCGCGTCGACGGCATTGCCACCTTGCCACAAGATGCGAAGGCCTGCTTGGGCAGCAAGAGGATGAGAAGTCGAGACGACATTGCGCGCAAACACCGGCAAGCGGTGGCTGGTGTAGGGCGCATCGAACTGAAAAGGCAAATTGGGATTCATGGTCGTTGGGCAGGTTGAGTCATGGCATCGCGGTCAAGCACACGGCGATGCAATCGTCGCATGAACCACCAGACCAGACCTGCCACCACAGGGACAAACCAGGCCGCCAGCCATTCGGCATCGTGAATCCACCCTTTGGACTCAAAGCCCAGCGCCATGTATTTGACCAAGCCCACGATGTAGTAAGAGATGGCGGCCACCGACAAGCCTTCGACGGTGGACTGCAACTTGAGTTGCAAGCCCTGACGGCGGTTCATGGCCTGAAGCAATTCTTGTGAGCTGCGTTCTTGTTCCACATCCACTCGGGTGCGCAACAAATTGCTCATGCGGGACACGCGTTCAGACAGCGCGATTTGCCGTTGCGACACCGACTCGCAGGTGTTGCGCGCCGGAGAGATTCGACGCAAGAGGAATTCGCCCATGGTCTGCGAGCCTGCAATGCTGGACTCATGGATGTCGGAGACGCGCTGATCGACCAACTGGAAATAAGCCCGACTCGCCGAAAAGCGGCTGTGCTGGGCCGCATATTGGCCTTCAAGTTCGCTGGCCAGTCGAGTGAGGCGTTCGAGCAAGTGGGTTTCTTCGTGGCGCTGTGCGGTCTGGATCGCCAAAGCCAATTCGGCCAGTTCTTTTTCGGCGCGCGCCAGCAAGGGCACGGCCGCGCGGGCTGTGGGCAAGGCCAACAAGGCCATGAGCCTATAGGTTTCGATCTCACAGAGCTGTTGAACCAAACGGCCCAAGCGCCTTTCACTGATGGGTTCATGAATGAGCAGCATGCGGGCATGGCCATCGGGGTGAACCTGAAAGTCGGTGTGGACCTCGGCCAAGCCGTTGGCCACCCTGCAGCTGACCAAGGTGTCTTCGCGCAGCAAGCTGTTCACGGCCAAACGCGCTGCATCGGCCGGCTCGGGCATGATCCACACGTGAAGGCGAACCATGCCAAGGCCGGGCAAGGCTCGCAGCCATGCTTGAGGAACGGCTTGCACGGCAGAAGATGCGGCATTGGGCGCAAGTTCTTCGGGGGCCATGGGCCGCATGAAGGTCCAGCTGACGAATTCAGTGTGGGTTTCCCAGCGCAATCGGAAAGACCCGAAGTCGGCGCGCACATGCGCGGCTCCATCGGCCGGAGGCGCGAGGTGGTGGTCGCTCATGAGCTGGGCCAAGTGAACCCGGCTTTGCTGGCGCTCGGTTTCGTCGGCCAGCATCACGACATGGGTCACGGCCACGCGGGTGCTCAAGGGCTCAGGCGGGCGCGCATGAACCTCGTTGTGCAACAGCGTTCGCAATTCGTGGTCTTTGATCATGAACCCGAATGTAAAGGAATACCAAGGGTTCACCCTTGAAAGGGCATTGGAAAGGCCTCAGGGTCAGCCCGCACTCATGGGCGCTTGAGTTGATAGAGATCAACGTCCAGCCAGCGGTCAAATTTGCGGCCCACCTCGCGCAAGGTGCCCGAATGGGTGAAGCCCATGCTTTGGTGCAAGCCAATGCTGGCCGTGTTGCCCGACTCGATCACGCCCACCAGCACATGAACGTCTTGTTGCCATGCCCGCTCGATCATCCGCTGCATCACCGCACGCCCCAAGCCCTTGCCTTGATGCTGAGTGTGCACATAGACCGAATGCTCCATGGTTTGGCCGTAGGCGGCATGGGCCCGAAAAGCACCATAGGTGGCAAACGCACACAACTGGCCTTGGTCGTTTTGCAAGCCCACCACCGGCCAGTTTTTGGACTCCTTGATGGCAAACCATTGCGCCATGTCGATGGGGGTTCTGGGCTTGAGGTCAAACAAGGCCGTGGTGTGTTCAATGGCGTGATTGAAGATGGCAAGGATGTCATCGCCATGTTGATCGAGGGTGCAGTCCACCCATTGAAGATGGGTCATGGTTTGTCCAGGCGTTGAAGGGATTTGAGCCAGCGTTGTGCGGGCAAAGGCCAGCGCTGGGCAATGACTTGGGCGCGCTGATCGAGTTCGTCGCGGTCCAGGGTTTGAGGGGTGCGCGTGGCCAGCAACACCACATTGCCCTCTCGGGTGGGCGCAAAACGCCAGACGCACGCTGCTCCAAAGGTGGTTCGCAAGCGCTCCAAGGTGTCGGTTTCGCTGGACGACTCGCCAAAGACATTGAGGGTCATCACGCCTTCATCGGTCAGCAAGTGACGGCAGTTCGCATAGAAATCAGGGTGATCGAGCAAGGGCGCGGCCGCGTCCTCATCGTAGAGGTCCACATTGAGGGCATCGATTTGCTGAGCCCAATGGTCGCTGGCCGCAACCTCGGCGGCGTCACCCAGGATGACGCTCAAGCGGTGGTCATCGGGCGGCAACTTGAACCACAAGCGACACGCCGCCACCACCTGTGGATTGAGCTCAATGGCGGTGGTGGTCATTCGCAAATGGTGGTGGCAAAACTTGGTGAGCGCGCCCGCACCAAGGCCCAACTGCATGGCATGGCGCTGGGCAACGGAATCGGGCTGCACAAAGAGCCCCCAGGCCATCATGCGCTGAACGTATTCCAACTCGAGGTCAAACGGCTGTTGGATGCGCATGCTGCCCTGCACCCCAGGGCTGCCCCCAGGCAAGTGACGAATGCCACCGCCCTCAGA
>JBEAMY010000133.1:0-4140 GCA_041165725.1 Pseudomonadota bacterium | reverse complement strand
AAAAATTGAAAAAAGAGCTCATCCCCAAAGGATGAGGGCCTCATGACCCTGCAAGGCCACATCGACCTTCGCCCCAAACGGCAGGCACACTTTGGTGGGGACATGTCCAAATGGCAAACCCGTCAGAACCGGGGTTCGGGTTTTGGACCTGAGCCAATCCACCACTTTGCGCATGTTAAAGCCCCGATCGAAGGCATGGAGCTGAAACTGGTTGAATTGACCCAAAACAATCAGTTGTTGAGCATCAAGCACCCCAGCCCACAGGAGTTGACTGAGCATGCGTTCAATGCGGTAGGGATGCTCGCCCACATCCTCTAAAAACAGCACACCTTTTCGGATGCTGGGGAAATGGGGTGTGCCCATGAGCCCGGTCAGCATGCTGAGGTTGCCGCCCCAAAGGCAGGCTGAGCGAGCCAACTGCGCATCGCCAGAAACGCCGGAAGGACGATCGGCCTGACGAACTCGCCAGCCTGTGCCTTCACTTTGGTGATTCAACACGTCTTCAAAACAGGCCAAGGTGATTTCGTCTGGGTCTGGAGCGCCCAAATCGGCAGCTAGGCCCAGTCCTGCCCAGGTACGAAGGCTTGCATCGCTGCCCTGCCCTAGCGAGGTTTTTGTACTCACTCTCGAACTTGCACTCACGCTCGATTGCCACAAGCCACATTGGAATGCGGTGAAGTCGCTAAAGCCCATCCATTGCGTCCCACGCGCTATGGAACGCTTGATGGCGGTGTAGGGCAGTTGATTAATGATGCGGGTGGTGCCATAGCCGCCACGGCTGATCAGGACCAGATCGGCTTGGCTGGCTGCAGCACGCCCGAAGGCCGCAACCCGCTGTTCATCAGTTCCAGCGAATCGCTGACTCACAGTCAGGGCGTTGGCATCGATTTCGACCTCATGGCCCATGGTCTTGAGACGTTGAACCCCTCGTTTGAAGGCCTCTTTGTCTGCCACAGCACCCGCTGGCGAAAAAACATAAATGTGTGCCATGCTCAGACGGCTCCTTCCAGAGATTTGAAGTGCGCCAAGGCGTGCATGGCGAGCTCGGAGGCTTGCACCTTGCCACAGTCGGGAACGAAGTGCCCCACTTGAGGCAAGACCTCAGGCTCTGGCATGTTGCGAATCAAAGTGTGCAGCTGACGCATGGGCGCTTCGCCGAGCACCGGGTCAGCGCCACCGATCGTCATCAAAGAACGCCCAGTCCATTCGTTTTGCCAAAAGTGTCTGGCCTGACGAGACACTTCAACCCCATCTTCATGGGCCTGCGAGGGGAGCAAATCGGCAAAGACTCGCGTGACCGCACGGTGCCCCATGTCGGGAAATGGGGCGTTGTAGGCTTGAGCCTCGGCATGGGTGGTGTCTGAGCGAGCGCGTTGCATCAATCGTCCGATGTCGAATGTGGGCTTGTCACGGCACATTTGACGCCACGCCAAGAAACCAGGCGTCAGCGTTTGATCGGCGGTGGCCAACCACGTGTTCATGGCCCAAAGCCCAACATAGCGCTGAGGCATTGCCATGGGCAGGGTCAAGCCAAAAATGCCCCCCCAATCCTGCACGCCCAACACCACCCGCTTAAGGTCGAGCTCTTCGACCAATTCCAGCAGGATTTGTCGATGTCCTGAAAAAGAATGCCATTCGGTTTTTTTGGGCTTGTCGCTTTTGCCAAAACCCATGAGGTCAGGGGCTACCACGCGATGACCAGCGGCCAAAAGTGGTGGGATCACATGCCGCCACAGGTAGCTCCAAGTGGGGTTGCCATGCAGCAACAGCCAAGTGAGCGGTGCGTCTTTGGGACCTTCGTCGATGTGGTGCAAGCGAAGTCCTTGTGCGGCGGGCAAGTGGTTGATGTAGCGAGGCGTCCAAGGGTAATCGGGCAAGGCTTCAAAGGCCGAATCGGGTGTGCGCAAGGCAAAGTCGGGCAATGGCATGGATCGTGTCTCCTTGTGGTGTTGTCTGCGCATTTTGAAGAAGCCTTGCATGAGCGCTGCGGCCTCCTCTGCCCTCACCCCAGAATGAGTCAGCAAAGTCGGTGCCGGAGCTTCATCATCGACAGATGCACGCGAGGCATTCACAGCACCGGTGCGTGGTTCGTCGCAACCGTAGACCAATCTGCGGATGCGTGCATGGCGCAATGCACCCAGGCACATCGCACAGGGCTCCACCGTGACGTAGAGCTCGCAGTCTTCGAGCCGGTAATTGCCCAAGCGTTGTCCTGCTTGGCGCAAGGCGAGGATTTCAGCATGGGCACTGGGGTCGCAATCGCGAATCGGCGAATTGTGGCCTTGCCCAATCACTTGGCCCCGATGCACCACGATCGCACCAACAGGCACTTCACCTTCGCTGGCGGCCTGGCGCGCTTGCGCCAAGGCCAAGCCCATCCAGTGCGAATCGTCGGGGTTCATGGTTGTTGCACCAAGCCCAGTTTGATCATCCATTGGGCCAATTCACGCTCTGCATCGTTGCCCTGCGCATAGTGCGCGTGCATGGACGCATGGGCTTCCTTGCGATGTTGATTGAGTTTGAATTTGGACATCAGCGCCAACACCTCGAAGCGATAGGCCATGATGCCCAGCAACATGCGCTCGGTGAAATCGTTGGGCAGGCTGCGCCATTGCTTGGCATAGGGGGGTTGATGGTCACCGATCAATTGCTTGAGCAAAACGTCTTTGGCCGCTTCGCCCTCAATGCGGGTCACTTTGACCCTCATCTGGACAACGGCATAACTCCAAGTTGGCACACGCAACGCATCGTCATAAACCGTGGTGGGCATGTAGGCATGTGGCCCCATGAACACCAAAGTGGCTTCGGGCTGCTGCTCCAGCAATTGAACTTGTGGATTGGCTTTGGCCAAATGCCCCAACAGCACACCGGTTTGGGCTTCTTGCCCCTCTTGAGGTCTGACATCGATGTGAAAAGGCAGCCAAGAGATGAAAGGCAAGCCTTGTGAATCCACCGAGATCAACTGCCCTAGCGGATGGGCTTGGATGAGATCCCAGGCGTGCTCGGGTGCATCAAAGGACTTGGGCAGGTACATGGCACGGCTGAAAGGTTCAGGATTTCACGTACGCAAACGCTGCAAGCTTGTTGCCGTCCAGGTCTCTGAAGTAAGCCAAGTACCAACGGTCGCCCCTAAAACCTGGCGCACCTTCGTCTTTGCCACCAAGTTCAAGCGCTTTGGCGTGCAAGGCTTGGACTTGCTCCTTGTCTTTGGCCGCCAGTGTGACCATGTTGCCGTTGCCCACCGTCGCAGGCTGGCCGTCGTAAGGTTTGAGCACCATGAATGAAGGTTGTTTGGGATCGACGCCGTAGCTGAACCCTCGTTCGCTGTTGAACATGGGTTTTGCCCCCAGGATGCTGAACAAGGCATCGTAAAAACCTCGGGCCCTTTCGACGTCATTGGTTCCAACGCAGGTGTAACTGATCACGGTCTTTCTCCTCTCAAGAAGCGCCCAATGTAACTCATGGCCCAAGAAAAAACCCGGTGCCCATGCGGGGCGACCGGGTTGGTTTGAGCAGCATTCACCAGCACTCAGGCCGGTGGAACTTGAAGCTTAGGCAGCGTGCTGTCCGAAGTGCCGGGAATGCACCAAACGAGGTGTGCGTACAGGCGAGAGCGAATCAACCCAACGCACCATGCGAGGTAAACAGACTTTTTCCAGGTCGTAGTAGGTCTGAACTTTGCGACGCGCGGCCTGACCCAGCTTTTCACGCAGGGGGGCATCCTCAAGCAAACGAACCACTTGATCGGTCAAGGTCTGGGGTTCAAAGAATGGCGTGAGCAATCCGTTCTCACCATCCTTAATGAATTCTTGAACTGGCTCGGTGTCGCTGCCCACGATGGCACATCCTGCACTCATCGCTTCAAGCAAGCTCCAGCTCGCCACAAAAGGATAGGTCAAGTAGACATGAACTCGGCTGATTTGCAGGAAGTTGATGAATTGATCGTGCGGCAAGTTCGGCAGGAAATGAACCCTGGACCAATCTTGCTCGTCGATTTGGGGGCGAACTTCCTCAAGGAATACCGACTTCCAAGTCTTGCCTTGAGGGGGGCGGCGACCGTAGCTGGTGCCTTCGCCACCGACGATCACGATCTGCGCACGCGGCCTGGCTTTGAGCAAGGCGGGCAAAGCGCGCATGAAG
>JBEAMY010000132.1:0-2788 GCA_041165725.1 Pseudomonadota bacterium | reverse complement strand
AGATCGAGCAAGCCCAAGGGCCAAAGACTGGCCCACGACGCCAGTGCCCAGAATGCAGACCTCAGTTATATTGCTCATCGTCTCATTGTAGAAGTGCTGCCATTCACCCGCATGCACCATGGCCTCATTCCCATGACCTCTTCCACCGATCAAGCCCACATTTCACAGTTGTGGATCCACCCCATCAAGTCTTGTGCTGCTGTTTCGGTACAAGAGGCTCAACTTTTGCCCACAGGCCTGCAGTGGGATAGGGAGTGGATGGTGGTCGATGCCCACGGCCATTTTGTGACCCAGCGCGAATTGCCCCAGTTGGTCAAAGTGGTGCCCAAATGGGGCCACGAAGAGTGGATCGTCAAGGCGCCGGGCATGTTGCCCCTGCATTTGCACGCTTGGGCTTATGAATCTGAAACCAAGGTCGAAATTTGGGGTGACGAAGTTCCGGCCTTGGACATAGGTCCGTTGGCTTCGCAATGGTTCACCGACTTTGTCGCCGCGCAGCCTGAAGGCCAAGACTGGCTCAAGACCCATGGGCCTTTGCGTTTGGTGCGCTCGCATCCCGATCACCTGCGTGTGTCGGATTCGAAATGGACAGGCGCTGACCATGCCCAAGTGGGCTTTGCGGACGGCTTTGGTTTGCTGGTGACCAGCGAGGCTTCTTTGGAGGAATTCAATCGCCGCATGAAGTCAGCGCAATTTGAACCGGTGGACATGCGGCGTTTTCGACCGAATGTGGTGTTGTCGGGTTTGAACCCGCATGGTGAAGATGATGTCAAAGCCCTTCATTGGAGCGATGGCACCCATTCGGTCACTTGCCACCTCACCAAACCTTGTCCTCGGTGTTCCATCCCTGAAGTGAACCCTGATTTGGGCGTTCGCGAGGCAGGTGTGAATTCGGTTTTGTCTTCATATCGCAGTGACCAACGGCTTGGCGGGGCATTGACCTTTGGCATGAATGCGCATTGGCACCAACCCCTTCCCGAGACTTCGGACACCTGGCCGGTCTTGAAAGTGGGCGATGCCATGAGGCTTGAATTCGGGTTTTAAGTTCCTCTTTGTTTGTATGGGTATGAGGTCAACCCAGGGCTAGAATTCCCCACTGGACCGAAGCGGTCCCTTCTGGATTGACAGGACATTTCATGAGTCTCAAATGTGGCATCGTGGGCCTGCCCAATGTGGGCAAATCCACGCTATTTAACGCCCTGACCAAAGCGGGCATTGCGGCTGAAAACTACCCTTTTTGCACCATTGAGCCGAATACAGGTGTGGTCGAGGTGCCAGACCCCCGACTCGACGATCTGGCCAAGATCGTCAAGCCTGAGCGCACTGTGCCTGCAATCGTTGAATTCGTTGATATTGCGGGCTTGGTGGCAGGGGCCAGCCAGGGCGAAGGGCTTGGCAACCAATTCCTTGCCCACATCCGAGAAACCGATGCCATCGTCAATGTGGTTCGTTGTTTTGAAGACCCCAATGTGATCCATGTGGCTGGTCGGGTTGATCCCATTGCCGACATCGAAGTGATTCAAACGGAGTTATGCCTCGCTGATCTCTCTACTGTTGAAAAAGCCTTGCAGCGATACACCAAGGCGGCGAAAAGTGGCAACGACAAAGAAGCCACTGCCATGGTTCAGATTTTGGGTAAGGTTCAAGAGGTGCTCAATGCGGGCAAGCCCGCCAGAAGCCTGGGGCTGAATGAGCAAGAGCGTGCTTTGCTCAAGCCCCTTTGCCTGATCACGGCCAAGCCGGCGATGTTTGTGGGCAATGTGAGCGAGGACGGCTTCGCTGCCAATCCCTTGTTGGATCGCTTGACCGAATATGCCAACGCACAACACGCCCCTGTGGTGGCGATTTGCGCCAAGATGGAAGCCGACATGGCTGACATGAGCGAAGAAGACAAAGCCTTGTTCCTTGAAGAGATGGGTCAGTCTGAGCCCGGCCTCAACCGCCTGATTCGCGCGGCTTACCGTCTTCTTGGGCTACAAACTTACTTCACCGCAGGCGTGAAAGAAGTCAGGGCTTGGACCATTCACATTGGCGATACCGCACCGCAAGCTGCTGGTGTGATTCATGGCGACTTTGAGCGCGGGTTCATCCGGGCGCAGACCATCGCATTTGAAGATTACATCCGCTGCGGTGGCGAGCAAGGCGCCAAGGATGCAGGACGTTTAAGAGCAGAAGGTAAGGAATATGTTGTTCAGGACGGCGACGTCATGAATTTCCTCTTCAACGTCTGAGTTCGTTAGTGGACCAACTGTGAAAGCACTCTGGTCACAGTTGATTGCCCGCATCCGGGCTTTTGAGCCCACCTTGCTGGTCAGGATCTACCTGCTCATGTTTGCAGGGACAACCCTTTTTTTTGAGTTGTTGCCATTCAGTCCACACCGGGGTCCAGAGCACTGGATCATGATTGGCATTTTTGCCATTTTGTTTGTCCTGTCGGACTCAGAGCGTCACCTCAAAAAAGTCCTTTATGCCGCGCTTTCGGTGGCATTGATTTTCATATTGTCCTTGATCTTTTCCACCACTGGCATCAACAGCGTGGATGTGATCTGGCTCATGGTCATGGGCTTGCCGGTGCTTTTCTTAATGGGCATTCGAGCGGTGCTGATTTGGTTGGTGGCCGTGGAGGCCGTTCTGGCCATTACGTTTGACTTGAGCATGAAAGGGGTATTGCCTCATCAAATCACCCCTTCGGCCGCTTTGAACGGTTACGCTTTGTTGTCGTATTTAATGGCGTTGTTGAGCATCATGCTCATGTTGAGTCTTTACGATTTTCAGCAACGTTCGCGGG
>JBEAMY010000131.1:0-4390 GCA_041165725.1 Pseudomonadota bacterium | reverse complement strand
CCTTGATGGTTTGAGTCTGACCCAGACCTGAAACAAAGAAAGTTTGCATGTCGGTTTTTCTGAGCTCTCCACCCCTGTCATTGATAAAAGCAGTTTGAGTAGAACAAGCTGAAATTGCTGTTACAAGCGCCATGACCATAAACATTTTTTTCATGAAAATTCCAATCATTGAGTGCAATAAACACGGATTTGTCTGGGTGAGTAGATGCCGAGCGTGATGATCATCAATCCGACATTTCCAGCGGTTTGTTGAGTTTCAACCTTTGAGACTTTTTTACCTTCGCCACAGACCTTGGCCGCATCTACCTCTTGCGACTGCCCAATTCCGCCCACCCAAAATGTCTGAGATTCATCAGCATTCGGAGATTGACTTCTGCTAGGTTTGATTTCAAATTGCTGGATAGCGCAACCGGACATAAAGACCATCAGCGCGACTAGAAGTGTTTTTTTCATCTGTGCTCCACATATGTTTCATTGAGCACGTATTGTGTACTTAAATACGAATAAATAGATTAAAAATAAATAAAAAATAAACCCCGCCGAGGCGGGGTTGGATGGATGAGCCAGGCTGATTTGGAGCCTGAAGCCCAAATGCGAGCGCTTATCGCTTGGCAATGGGGGCCACGTTGCGATGGGCCGCGCCCGTGAAGAGCTGACGGGGACGGCCGATTTTGTACTCGGGGTCGCCAATCATTTCGTTGAGCTGGGCGATCCAGCCCACGGTGCGAGCCAAGGCAAAGATGCCGGTGAAGAGATCGACCGGAATGCCGATCGCGCGCTGAACGATGCCGGAGTAGAAGTCCACGTTGGGGTAGAGCTTGCGGGAGACAAAGTAGTCGTCTTCCAGGGCGATTTTTTCCAGCGCCTTGGCCAGCTTGAACAAGGGGTCGTTTTCAAGACCCAACTCGGTCAGCACTTCGTTGCAGGTTTCTTGCATCAACTTGGCGCGGGGGTCGTAGTTTTTGTAAACACGGTGACCAAAGCCCATGAGCTTGACACCAGAGTTTTTGTCCTTGACCTTCTCCATGAACTCGCCCACTTTGGCCACACCGCCCATGGCCTGAATTTCTTCGAGCATGTTCAGGCAAGCCTCGTTGGCACCGCCGTGGGCAGGGCCCCAAAGGCAAGCCACGCCAGCAGAGATGGCGGCGAAGGGGTTGGTTCCCGAAGAAGCGCACAGGCGAACCGTGGAGGTCGATGCGTTTTGCTCGTGATCGGCGTGCAGGATAAAGATGCGGTCAAGTGCGCGCTCAAGAACAGGGTTGACCACATAGTCTTCGCAAGGCACACCAAACATCATGCGCAGGAAGTTGCCCGCGTAAGAGAGTTCGTTGCGCGGGTACATGTAGGGCTGGCCAATCTTGTATTTGTAAGCCATGGCAACCAGCGTGGGCATCTTGGCGATCAGGCGAATCGCTGCGATGTGACGGTGTTCGGGGTTATGCACGTCGGTGCTGTCGTGATAGAAGGCCGACATGGCACCCACCAAGCCGGTGAGTATGGCCATGGGGTGGGCGTCGCGACGGAATCCGCGCAGGAAGAATTGCATCTGCTCGTGAACCATGGTGTGCTGGTTGACGAGGTGATGGAAGTCATCGCGCTGCTTTTGGTTGGGCAACTCGCCGTTGAGCAACAAATAGCAGGTGTCGAGGTAATCGCAATGCTGGGCCAGTTGTTCGATGGGGTAGCCACGGTAGAGCAGTTCGCCCTTGTCGCCATCGATGTAAGTGATGGTGGACTGGCAAGACGCGGTGGACAAAAAGCCAGGGTCGTAGGTGAACATGCCGGTCTGTGCGTAGAGCTTGCGGATGTCGATCACATCGGGCCCGATCGAGCCAGCGTACACCGGCATTTCAACGCTGGGTTTGCCGTTACTGAACGAGAGAGTAGCGGTGTAATCGGTTTGTTTCATGGTTTTTTCCTGGTTGGTCTAAAGCGGGTCAAGCCCACAACATCTCAAGCACTTCGCGCACATGCGCGGGGTTCTTGTCTGGCGACAGAGCGCGTCGCTTGAGCAACACGTCCATCAAATCGTTGTCCGACAAATCCATCAGGGCATAAAGCGCCTGAGCCTGCCCAACCGTCAGGTGGTGGGCATGCCGCTCAAAAAAGCGGGCGATGAACAAGTCGTTTTCGAGCAATCCCCGCCGGCAGCGCCAGCGCAATTTGCTCAGTGCCTGTGCGCTCAGCGCTTGCGAAGCGTCCAGGCCATCGAGAGATGAGTCACCCACCGAGGTGTCAATCAGCGCAGCATCGGACGCAGATTCAGTGGCCATGGTGGGTTGATTTCCGAGCAAGCCTCAGACGGCGCGACGCACCATCAGTTCTTTGATCTTGCCGATGGCCTTGGTGGGATTAAGACCCTTGGGGCAAACATCGACGCAGTTCATGATGGTGTGGCAACGGAAGAGTCGATAGGGGTCTTCGAGGTTGTCCAAGCGCTCTGCGGTGGCCTGGTCACGGCTGTCTGCGATGAAGCGATAGGCCTGCAGCAAGCCAGCGGGGCCAACGAATTTGTCGGGGTTCCACCAAAAGGAGGGGCAGCTGGTCGAGCAGCTCGCACACAAGATGCACTCGTACAGACCGTTGAGCTCTTCGCGCTCATCGGGCGACTGCAGGCGTTCTTTTTCGGGCGGCAAGGTCTCGTTGACAAGGTAGGGCTTGATCGAGTGGTACTGCTTGAAGAACTGGGTCATGTCCACGATCAGGTCGCGGATCACGGGCAGACCGGGCAGGGGCTTGAGCACGATCACCTCGGGCAAGGTGCGCATGTTGGTCAGGCAAGCCAAGCCGTTTTTGCCGTTGATGTTCATCGCATCAGAACCGCACACGCCCTCGCGGCATGAACGACGGAACGACAAGCTGGGGTCTTGGGCTTTGAGTTTGATCAGGGCATCCAACAACATGCGCTCATGGCCATCGAGTTCGATGGAAATGGTTTGCATGTAGGGCTTGCTGTCCTTCTCGGGGTCGTAGCGGTAGATCTTGAATGTGCGTTTTTGCATGGTGCGTCTCCAATCGATCAGAACGTACGGACCTTGGGTGGAACGGAGTCCACGCTCAGGGGTTTGAGCTTGACCGGCTTGTAAGTCAGGCTGTTGGTGGCGCTGTGCCACAAGGTGTGCTTCATCCAGTTGGCGTCATCGCGACCAAGCGGTGCGGTGGGGTGGTCAGCAGGATGCTCGTAATCGGACACGGTGTGAGCGCCACGGCATTCTTTGCGGGCGGCCGCACTTTCCATGGTGGCCTGTGCGCACTCGATGAGGTTTTCGACTTCAAGGGCCTCGATGCGAGCGGTGTTGAAGACCTTGGAGTTGTCCTTCAGACCGATGGCTTGGGAGCGCAGGCGAAGTTCGGCGATCTTGCGAACGCCTTCGTCCATGCTGGCTTGAGTGCGGAACACGCCTGCGTGTTTTTGCATGGCGGCACGGATGTCGTTGGCGACGTCTTGAGCGTATTCACCATTGGGCGAATGATCGAGGCGAGCCAAGCGAGCCAGGGTGCGGTCAGCGGCATCTGCGGGCAGGGGCTTGTGGTTTTTGTTCTTGAGGTTGTAGTCGACGATGTGGTTGCCCGCAGCGCGACCAAAGACCAACAGATCCAGCAAGGAGTTGGTGCCCAAACGGTTGGCACCGTGAACCGACACGCAAGAGCATTCGCCCACAGCGTACAAACCATTGACCACCGCGTTGTGGTCGGTGGCGTTTTGAATCACCACCTGGCCATTGATGTTGGTGGGGATGCCGCCCATCTGATAGTGGATGGTGGGCACCACAGGAATGGGTTCCTTGGTGATGTCCACGTTGGCAAAGTTCACGCCGATCTCGTAGACCGAGGGCAGGCGCTTGTGGATGGTGTCCGCACCCAAGTGATCCAGTTTGAGCAGCACGTAGTCTTTGTTGGGACCACAGCCACGGCCTTCCTTGATCTCTTGGTCCATGGAGCGGGACACGAAGTCGCGCGGGGCCAAGTCTTTCAAGGTAGGCGCATAGCGCTCCATGAAACGCTCGCCATTGCTGTTGAGCAAAATCGCGCCTTCGCCACGGCAACCTTCGGTGAGCAACACGCCAGCGCCAGCCACACCAGTGGGGTGGAACTGCCAGAACTCCATGTCTTCCAAAGGAATGCCAGCCCGTGCGGCCATGCCCAGGCCATCGCCGGTGTTGATGAAGGCGTTGGTTGACGCGGCAAAAATCCGTCCGGCACCGCCAGTGGCCAACAAAGTGGTCTTGGCTTCGAGGATGTGGACATCGCCGGTTTCCATCTCGATCGCGGTCACGCCCAGGCAGTCGCCATCAGCGTCGATGATCAGGTCTTGTGCCATCCACTCGACAAAGAAATTGGTGCGCGCCTGAACGTTTTGCTGATAGAGGGTGTGCAACATGGCGTG
>JBEAMY010000130.1:0-6132 GCA_041165725.1 Pseudomonadota bacterium | reverse complement strand
CGGTGTTGGTGTCTCGAGAAGAAGACCTTCAGGTCTTCGATCAATTGTTCGATGCGTACTTTCGCAACCCTGAGTGGGCCCAGCAGTTGCTGAGCCAGATGTTGCCTCAGGCCCAAGAGGCCAAACCCAGGGATCAAAAAGCCAGGGTTCAGGAAGCATTGCGTGCCGCACAGCCCAAGTCTGCGCCCAAAGAAGACGAGGTCGATCTTGACGCTGCGATGACCGCCAGCGACCTCAACCGTTTGCACAACGCCGACTTCGCCCAACTCTCGGCCAGCGAGTTCAAGCTGGTTGAGCGCTTGGCCCGCCAGATGCCTTTGCCCGTGCCGGAACTGCCCTCGCGCCGAACGCACGCGGGCGCGCGCGGTCACCGGCTGGATTGGGGCGCGTGCTTGCGCGAATCGGTCAAAAACGAGGGTGAATGGTTCACCTTGTTTCACCGCGTGCGGCGTCCTCAGCCTTTGCCTTTGTTGGTGTTGGTCGATGTGTCGGGATCGATGGAGCGGTATGCCCGGCTGATGCTCGCTTTTTTGCACCAAGCCACGCGCCATGTGCCTCGCCAAGTGTTTGCCTTTGGCACTGGCCTCACCGACCTGAACCCCGCATTCCGTTTGCGCGACACCGATGACATGCTGGCCGATTGCAATCAGCAGATTCGCGACTTTGCAGGTGGCACACGTCTTGGCGATGCCTTGACCCAGTTGCGCCTTCAACACCCGCGCGCCCTGCTCGGCCGCCGCACTTTGGTTTTGCTCATCTCCGATGGCTTGGACACTGGCGAGCCATCTGTCCTCAACGGCCAGGTCAGCTGGCTCAAGCGACATTCGCGCGCATTGCTCTGGCTCAATCCCTTGCTGCGCTTTGAAGGCTATTCGCCTCAGGCGCGCGGGGCCCAGGTTTTGGCCCAGCATGCAGATGCTTTGCTGGCGATTCACAATCTCTCCAAACTCGAGGCTTTGGCAACCGCCATGGCCCAACTGCTTAAACGTCTTCACTGAATCTGGAGTTTCTCTATGGACATGCTTGGTCAACGCACTCTTCCCGTCAGTCAACAACACACCTGGGATGCGCTCAATAACCCCGAAGTCCTCAAAGCGTGCATCCCTGGGTGTGATCGCTTCGAGACCGATGGACCCACCATTTACAACGTTGGGGTCACGCTCAAAATCGGACCTGTGGCCGCCAAGTTTGCTGGCAAGGTCAGCTTGTTGGACATCATGCCGCCCAATTCGTATTCACTTCAGTTCGAGGGCCAAGGCGGTGTCGCAGGATTTGGCAAAGGCACGGCCCAAGTTCAGTTGCAAGCCACCGAAGGCGGTTGCGAGTTGCGCTACACGGTCAACGCCCAAGTCGGCGGCAAGATTGCCCAGTTGGGTCAAAGGCTGATCGACGGTGCGGCCAAATCGCTGGCTGAAGACTTCTTCAAACGCTTTGAAAACCGCTTGCTTGAACTCCACCCGCCTGCTCAAGTGCCTGTGGCAACTCAGACGACTGCACCACGAGCCAAGGCGACCCAAGGTCCGCGCAGCCTGTTGGACATTCCACTTTGGGTTTGGGGTTTGGGTTCGGCTTTCATCGCAGTGGTGGCGTTTTGGTTGGGTCGGTGATTCGTCATGGAAAACCTTGATCTCGTGGTTTTGCGCCGACTCAAAGAGTGGCGCGATGCAGGTCACCGAGGCTTGTTGGCCACAGTGACCCGAACCTGGGGTTCATCGCCTCGTCCTGTGGGTTCCATCATGGCCTTGTGCGATACCGGTGCCGTTGTCGGTTCGGTTTCTGGCGGTTGCATCGAGGACGACCTGATCTATCGCTACACCCAGGCTTATGCCCAAGCAGCCAAGGTCGCCGGTGAATCGGCGCAGATTCCTCAAGGACCGCCTGAACGCATCAAATACGGCATCACAGCCGATGAAGCGCATCGCTTTGGTTTGCCTTGCGGTGGCACACTTGAATTGCTGCTGGAGTTTGACCCCGATGCGAAAGTGCTGGGCGATCTCATCGAACGCCTTGAAGCTGGGCAGTTGGTGCATCGACGAACCGATTTGCAAAGCGGCACAGTCAGCCTGCAAACGGGTCAACACCCGCAAGCGCTGGTCATCGATGAGCACCAACTGATCAACACCTTTGGCCCCGAATACCGAATGCTCCTCATTGGTGCAGGTCAACTCACCGAGTACTTGGCGACCATGGCGGTGTTCTGCGGTTTTTCGGTCACGGTCTGCGACCCGCGCGAAGAGTACCGTGGCGCTTGGCAAATGGCCCAGGTGAAGATGACGGGCGACATGCCCGATGACGTGGTGCGAGAGTTCGCACCCGACAGGCGCTCTTGCGTGATTGCCCTCACACACGACCCCAAGCTCGACGATCTGGCCTTGCTCGAAGCACTGGGCACCGAAGCTTTTTACGTGGGTGCAATCGGTTCGCGGCGCAACAACCTGGCGCGACGCCAACGGATGATCGAGCACTTCGAACAAACCGAAGAGAGCCTGGGCAAGTTGCGTGGGCCCATTGGCATTTACATCGGCAGCAAGATGCCTTCAGAGATCGCTGTGAGCATCATGGCTGAGGTTTTGGCGGTGAAAAATGCTGTCCCCCTGCCCCGCGACATGGATGTGGGGCATGCCAAAGATGCGCTGGATGTGAGCCCCAATGATCCTGGGGTTCAGGTGTGTTTCAGCAGAAATTGAGGCGGCCAAGGCGAAGAGACAGCACCTTCTTGACTCACTGAGCGTTTACACCGCAACCCAAAGTGGGCAGCACCACCTGCGCCCAGACCTTGAACGCTGGCCAGTTTTGAACTGGCGACCAAATCAACTGCCAATCCTCTTGCGTTGCAGGGCTTTCACCCATGCTCAACCTCAGCACGCCCGTGCGCGCAAGGTCTGAAGGTTCTGCCCAAGGGCTTTTGAGCGGATCGCCATCTTCGGACACCTGAATCATGGCCCACGGCGTGACGGGCTGAAAGTACGCCAACATCATCCCGCCAAGATGACTTGGGGCTTCAACCCGAATCAGTGGACAGGGCGTGGTCTTTTGCCAGTGATCCACCGCATTGACCACGACGTGACGCGCCTGAACTTTTCTGACATCCGCATGTTCAGCGCGAATGGTGCCCGTCATCTCGCTGGCCATGAGGACCAGCCCACCGATATGAATCACCGCCCAAAGCCACCAGACCCAAAGCTTGGGCTGACCCCAGCGTGATGCTGCCCAAACGGCCAAGGGCAACACCAAAAATTGCAAGGCTTGCATGCCCCAATGGCTTTGCAAGGACACGCCAAAAGAGGCCAGTGCGAGCAATGCCAATGCAGGGCCCCAAATCAAGGTCCACCACCACGGGTGCGACCACACCACCCGGGATTGACTTGGGCCTTGAGTCCAGCGCCAAACCAGCGAATGGACGCCCAACAGCAACAAACCAGGAATCCAATTTCTGAATTGCAAAACGTAAAGCGACAAGGCCTCGCTCCACACCCCGCCCTGTTGCCCTTGAAGCGATTTTTCGACGTACTTCATGGGTAAGCCCTCGTTTTGCCAGAGCCACCAGCCGTGAGGAGCCAAACACATCAGCGCGGTCCCCAGGGCCAAGCCCAAGCCCAACCACGAGGGATGCAGCTTTTCAAGTGCGTGGGGCGAAGGCCTGCCCGCCCATGCCGTGGGCAAGGGCTTGGGATTGGGAGCCGCCCACACCAAGACCACCATCAAGCCCAAGAAGGCAATTGGCATCAAGGCTTGGTATTTGGTGATCAGTCCGAACCCCGCCAAGAGGCCAACCCAGATCCAATCTTTGGTGCGGCCAGAGATCAAGGCCACGGCGAGTCGCCAGGCCAGCAAGGCCATCAGAGCCACCAACACCGAGTTGTGGTTGAACACCTGCGCCCTGCGCGTGAAGCCGTTGTTCAGGGTGAACAGCAACACCACCCAGTTGACGGATTCGATGGGCAAGAGAATCAAAGCCAAACGGTACACCCCGTACAAGGTGATAACGGCACACACGCCCCCTAGAAGGTAGGGCCATAAGGCCGAAGGTCCCCAATACCGCTGGAGAGAAGCCATCAACCAAGTGGTCAACGGAGGATGTTTCCAATAGCCCCATTCAAATGACTGAGCCCAAACCAATTGTTCCCAGCTGTCATTGAGCTGAGAGGGGTTGAACCAGGCTCCTGACCAAGCCCATGCCAATATGGCCAATGCTCCCAGCCACCAAACGGGCTGGGATCGAACCAATGCAAGTGATGAATGAGTAGAGGAGCGCGAATTCATGTCTGACCCAAAATCAGGCCAGACTGTATACGAAGGCGCCGATAAGAATTTCCTCACCGATGAAGGGAAATAAGTCCTCGACGAATTGCAGTGAAACCACCAATCTTTCAAGTTGGTGCTTCAAGTAACATGCTTTGGATTAAGAAATTTCCATTTTTGACACAACATCAGTCATCTCGCACAGGAGCGGTCAATTGAAGCTATTAACTCAATTCGTTAATTTTGTAGATTGGTTCACCAGTCATATTGGAAAGTTTTCCATGTGGCTCATTCTTGCCACGACTCTCATCAGTGCGGGCAACGCCATCGTGCGCAAAGTGTTTGGAACCAGTTCCAACTCCCTGCTTGAAATTCAATGGTATTTGTTTGCTGGTGTTTTCATGTTGGGTGCTGGCTATGTTTTGCTCAACAACGCCCACGTGCGAATTGATTTCGTTTCTTCACGGTTAAGTGCTCGAACGCGAAACTGGATCGATGTGTTGGGCATTCTTTTGGTTCTCACTCCTTTTTGTCTGATCTCCATCAAGCTGAGCTGGCCCTTATTCACTCAGGCCCTTCATACCGGGGAGATGTCTCAAAACGCTGGCGGCCTGATTCGCTGGCCGGTTTTCTTGCTCATCCCACTGGGCTTTGCGCTGCTGATGGTTCAAGGCTTCTCAGAGCTCATCAAACGGATTCTTTTCCTGAAAGGACTGGGCCCCGATTGCCTCTCCGATGCCGAACACAAAAGCGATGAGCAAAAACTCCTCGAAGAACTCGAAGCCACTGCCAAGCAAAACCAGGTTGGAGCTCAATAAATGGAATTCCTCACACAACAATTTGTTCCAGTCATGTTTGCTGGCCTTTTGGTCTTTTTGCTGACTGGTTTCCCTGTTGCATTCGCACTTGCAGCAACGGGGCTAGGCTTTGGTTTCATTGGCATGGAATTGGGCTTATTCCCTGCCACACTCTTTCAGGCTCTCCCGCTGCGAATCTTTGGCATCATGCAAAACGATACGCTTTTGGCCATTCCGTTTTTCACGTTCATGGGCATCATTTTGGAACGCTCTGGGATGGCCGAAGACTTGCTTGAAACCGTCGGACAGGTTTTCGGCCCGCTTCGTGGCGGCCTAGCCATTGCCGTCATTTTGGTTGGTGCTTTGTTGGCGGCCACAACCGGCGTGGTTGCTGCTGCTGTGATTTCAATGGGTCTGATTTCACTTCCCATCATGCTCCGTTATGGCTACAACCGCACCATCGCCATGGGCGCCATCACTGCGTCAGGCACTCTGGCTCAAGCCATCCCCCCCTCATTGGTTTTGATTGTTCTGGCTGACCAATTGGGGCGCTCTGTGGGTGACATGTACGAAGGGGCGTTGATCCCAGGACTATTGCTCGTTGCTTGCTACATCTTTTTTGTTGTACTTGTTGCCATCTTTAAACCCTCTATGGTTCCTGCATTACCCATCGAAGCCAGGATCTACAAGGAACCGAATGGAGCTTCTGGCCATCGCTCATTGGGTGTTCTTTTCTTGATCTGTGCCGCTGTTGGTTTTGCCTGGGCTCAAGTACACGATGGGATCATGACTGCATGGCTAGAAAGGTCCAACCCATCCCCAGGCGATGAAATCATCATCTTGTCGATGACCTTAGCCTCTCTGACTGGGCTGGCTTTGTCCATCATCAATCGCACATCCAAACTGGGTCTTCTGTCTCGACTTGCAGAACAGGTGACTTTTGTTTTGATGCCTCCCCTGATCTTGATCTTTTTGGTCCTTGGAACCATCTTCTTGGGTGTTGCAACCCCAACCGAAGGGGGCGCCATGGGAGCACTTGGCGCGCTGGTCTTGGCCATTGGAAAGAAGCGACTTAATTTGTCCATGATGAAGC
>JBEAMY010000129.1:0-3281 GCA_041165725.1 Pseudomonadota bacterium | reverse complement strand
ACGTATCCGTTACACATCCATGTCTCTGCCTTATCACATCGGTAACGGCTGGTTCGGCGGCCTTTTGCCCACGACCTTCCTTGCCATCGTGATGCAGACCGGCAACATGTACAACGGTTTGTGGTATCCCATCATTGTGGCTGGCATGACCTTGGTCGTTGGCACCTTGTTCATCAAGGAAACCAAAGACGTGGACATCTACGCTCACGACTGATTTGTAAGCTTTCCGGCAGGGGCCGGAGCTACATTCAAAGCCCTCCATACGGAGGGCTTTTTTCATTCATTTGGGAGACACCATGATCAAGCTCTTGATCGGTTTTCTGGTTTTTGCGGCCTTGGCCTTGTTTGTGATTTTCAAAGGCGGAGACAACCTCGACATGAGCGGTGAGAAGCATGGTGCCGATGCGGTTCATGCCCCTGCCGACGCCAAGCCTGCGGATGCCAAACCCGCAGAAGCGTCCGCCGCTCCTGCTGCACCAGCTGCACCTGCGGCTGCTCCGGCTAAAGCCCAGTAACTCCACGAGGGGATCTCCCCCTCCATAGAATGTTGGCCTCACCGAGCGAAGAGGCCAGCATGACTCAGGGACGCATCCGCATACGTGGAGCCCGACAACACAATCTCAAAAACCTGAGTCTGGACATTCAGACTGGCCAGCTCACGGTGGTCACTGGTCCCAGCGGTTCGGGCAAGTCCAGCTTGGTTTTCGACACCCTGTATGCCGAAGGGCAACGGCGCTATGTCGAAACCTTCAGTGCCTATGCCCGGCAGTTTCTTGACCGCATGGACAGGCCGCAGGTCGATGCCGTCGAAGGCGTTCCTCCGGCCATTGCCATCGATCAGACCAACCCCGTTCGCAGCTCACGCTCTACCGTGGGCACGATGACGGAACTCAATGACCACCTCAAGTTGCTCTTTGCACGCTGTGCCCACCTGCACGATAAAACAAGTGGCGAAGAGGTGCGTGAAGACAATCCCCAATCCATTTGGGCCAACTTGACGCAACGCTTGGGCGATCAATCGGCTCGCATCGTCATCACTTTTCCTGTGGCTTTGCCAGCCAATACCACTGAAGACGAAATCGCCCAGTGGCTCAGCGCCAGCGGCTTCACCCGTGTGCACCGCGAACGCACAGAGGGCGAACGCAAATGGTTGGATGTGGTGGCCGATCGCTTGCGGTGGCCTCAAGAGGACGCCACGCGCGCTACAGAGGCATTGGAGATGGCACTCAAACGCGGCGCAGGTCATGTGGACATCCATGTGAGTCAGCAAGAAGACCCTGAGCAAGTGTGGTCCTACTCCAGTGGCTTGCACCATCCTGCAAGCGGTGAGCGCTACAGCGCACCCACACCCTCCATGTTTTCTTTCAACTCACCCATGGGGGCTTGCGACAGTTGCCGGGGCTTTGGTCGTGTCATCGGTGTCGATTGGGGGCTGGTCATTCCTGACGAACGACTCACTTTGCGAGCCGGTGCCATCAAAACCATTCAGACCCCAGCCTGGAAAGAATGCCAAGACGATTTGATGCGACATGCCGAGGCCGCTGGCATTCCTCGCGACACGCCTTGGAGCAAGCTCAGTGCCGAACATCGGCATTGGGTCATCGAGGGAAGCCCCAACTGGAAAGGCCAATGGAACAAGCAGTGGTATGGGATACGCCGCTTTTTCGGTTATCTGGAGTCCAAGGCCTACAAGATGCACATCCGCGTCTTGCTTTCCAAATACCGCTCCTACACCACTTGCCCAGATTGCAACGGTGCGCGTCTCAAAACCGAAAGCCTGCTGTGGCGAATTGGCCAAGGTGTGGCCGATGCGAACGCACCCGCACGTTTCAGTCCTCAGGGCGTGGCATGGTCCAAGGAAACGCTGGCGCAATTGCCGGGCTTGTGTTTGCACGACCTCATGCTCATGCCCTTGTCCGACCTCAAACAATGGTTCGATGAATTTGCGGCTCAGCCTCAGTCTTGGGGCGATGCGGCTGCTGAGCATCAGGCCATGCAGGTTCTGGTCGATGAAATTCAGACCCGATTGCGCTTTTTGTGCCACGTGGGCTTGGGCTATTTGACGCTGGATCGCCAAAGCCGAACGCTTTCTGGCGGTGAGGTGCAACGCATCAACCTCACCACGGCCTTGGGCACTTCGCTCACCAACACTTTGTTCGTTCTGGATGAACCCAGCATCGGCTTGCATCCGCGAGACATGGACCGCATCAATCAAGCCATGCTCAGACTTCGTGATGCAGGCAACACTTTGGTGGTGGTCGAGCACGACCCCGCTGTGATGTGGGCGGCCGATCGCGTCATCGACATGGGGCCAGGCCCTGGTGAGCGAGGCGGACAAATTGTTTTCGATGGCAGTCCCGATGCCTTGCGTCATGCCGATACGCTCACCGGCCAATACCTTGGTGCGCGCAAACAAGTGGGTTTGGGACTCAAGAGGCTGGTCGGCGACAACACGCCCAGGCTGATTCTTGAAGGTGCGCGGGAGCACAACCTGCGCGGATTGGACATCGAATTCCCGTTGCAACGCATGGTCTGCGTGACGGGCGTGAGTGGATCGGGCAAATCCACACTGATCCAAGACATCCTTGCACCAGCGCTGTTGCGCCACTTCGGTAAATCAACCGAAGCCCCCGGTGCGCATGATCGCTTGTTGGGTGCGGATCATCTGAGCGAGGTTGTTTTTGTCGATCAGTCGCCGATTGGCAAAACCGCCAGATCCAATCCGGTGAGCCATGTCGGCGCATGGGACGCGGTCCGTGCGCTTTTTGCCAACACCGCCATGTCTCGTTTGCGGGCTTACACCGCCAGCAAATTCAGCTTCAACAGCGGCGATGGTCGTTGCCCCACGTGTTCGGGATCGGGCTTTGAGCATGTCGAGATGCAATTCCTCAGCGATGTGTATTTGCGTTGCCCCGATTGCTTGGGCCGTCGCTATCGCCCCGAGGTTTTGGAGGTCGTCATTGAGCGCCGACCTTCGCCCGATCAGCCGCTCAAAGCGTATTCGGTCGCAGATGTGTTGGAACTCACTGTGAGCGAAGCAGTGGCTGTGTTTGCCCACGATCGCGAAGTGGTCCGTGCCCTTCAGCCCATTGTCGATGTGGGCCTTGAGTACGTGCGGCTGGGTCAACCCGTGCCCACCCTGTCGGGCGGCGAGGCTCAGCGGCTCAAGTTGGCCGGGCATTTGGCTGAGGCCGCCAAATCGGCCAGCGCCACGCGACAGCTTGTGGCGCGCAAGGGCACGCTGTTTTTATTCGACGAACCCACCACGGGTTTGCATTTTG
>JBEAMY010000128.1:0-2968 GCA_041165725.1 Pseudomonadota bacterium | reverse complement strand
GCACCAAAACCTCGTCGCCAGGCCTCACCGTGGCGATCACGGCATTGATGATGGCTTGAGTGGCTCCGGCCGTCACTGTGATTTCACTGGCAGGGTCATAGCGTCGTCGATACAGCGTGTGGACTTTGTCGCTGATGGCTTGACGCAAGGCCATCACACCGGCCATGGGTGGGTATTGATTGTGCCCATCGCGCATGGCTTGATTGACGTGATCGATCAGGGCAGGGTCGCAATCGAAGTCGGGAAAGCCTTGCCCCAGGTTGACGGCTTTGACTTGAGCCGCAAGTTCGGACATGGTTGCAAAAATCGTCGTGCCCACTCGAGGCAGCTTGGTCTCAAGTATTGGCGTGCTCATGGCTGGTCTGCGGCGTCGGAGTGATGGGCGCTCATGGCTTTTTCGATGTTGGCCCGATCCAGCGCTGGGCTCACCAGTTGCGCGAATTCATAAACGAAGTTGCGCAAGTAGCTGCCGCGCTTGAAGGCGATGCGGGTGATGTTTTTGCCAAACAAATGTCCGGCAGGACGGGCCACCAACTCAGGTGGCAATGCTTCGCGCAAAGCCACCTCGGCAATGATGCCAATGCCCATGCCAAGTTGCACATAGGTCTTGATCACGTCGGAGTCTATGGCTTCAAGCACCACATTGGGTTTGAGTTGTTTGGCTTCGAATGCGTGATCAACTTTGGTGCGACCCGCAAAAGATGGGTGGTAGGTGATCAAGGGCAGTTGAGCTAAGTCTTGCAAACGGATGGTGTCAAGTTGAGTCAAAGGGTGATCTGCGGGCATCACGATCATGTGCTGCCATTCGTAACAAGGCAAGGTGACCAACTCGGGGAATCGCGCCAGTGATTCGGTGGCCATGCCCACGTCTGCCACTTCGTCGATGACCATCTTGGCCACTTGGTTGGGTTCGCCCTGATGCAAGCTCACGTTGACCGCTGGATACGACTGCCGCAAGCGTGCCACCGAGGGCGGCAATACATAGCGCGCTTGGGTGTGAGTGGTGGCAATCGACAAAGTGCCTGAGTCTTGTTTGCTGAAGTGCTCGCCGATGCGCCGGATGTTGTTGACCTCGCGCATGATGATGTCAATGCTCTTGAGCACCCGCTCGCCAGGCTCGGTCACGCGCTTGAGTCGTTTGCCATGGCGACTGAAGATGTCCACGCCCAGTTCTTCTTCTAGTTCCAAGATGGACTTGGACACGCCGGGTTGAGAAGTGTGCAAGGCTTTGGCCACCTCGGTGAGGTTCAAGCCGCGTCGGGCGGCCTCTTGAACGAATCGAAACTGATGCAGGTTCATGGGGTACTTTCAATGCCTGAGCACCAGCCAAGCCAGTGCGACCAGCGACAACAGGGAATACAAGAGGCCGGGAGCCGCTGCCGACAGCCAAGGTGACCAAGAGGTGAGGTTGCCAATGAAGCCAAAGACGTTGTTGAGCAAGAAGAAGGAGATTCCCACCAACACGCCGATGAAAACTTGGGTGCTGATGTGGGCATTGCGAAAGTGCAAGAAAGCAAAGGGCAAGGCCATGACCACCATCACCAAACAACTCAGGGGGTAAAAGAGCTTGCGCCAAAACTCAATTTCATAGCGTTGGCTGTTTTGATCGTTGGCTTCCAAATGTCGGTAAAAGCGGAAAAGGTCAATCGTACTCATGCGCTCGGCCTTGAGCAGTGCGACTTCCACCATGGCAGGAGAAATGTCCGTGGCCCAGGTCATCTTTGCCATTCGTGTGCGATCCATGGCTGGGCTGGACGAAGCGGCGCCCACTCGACCAAATCGGTTGCGCTCTACGTCCTTGAGCACCCAGCCACTGCCGTTGGGTGCAGGCTCAGCCCGGTCGGCCAAGATGAGTTCGGCAAACGAGCCACCGTCTTTGAAATGAAGAATTTGCAAGCGCCTCAAGTCACCATTGGGTTCAAGGCTGCCAATGTTCACCGCAGATCTGGATTGGCCCTGCTGCTCGCGCAACCAGGCCCCAGTGCTGCCTTTGGAGATCACGCCAAACGATTGCGAGCGGTGGAGTTGAGCCATGCGGTCGACTTGGGGCACGACATAGTCGCCCACACAAAAAGTCAGGATGGCAAAACCAAAGCCCACGCCCAGCAAGATGCGAACGGTGGCCAGTGGCCCCAGGCCGCTGGTGCGAAGAATCGTGAATTCGGAATTTCGTGCCATGCGAGCCAGCACAAAGATGGTGCCAATGAGCACCGTGATGGGCAACAACTCATGCAAATGGCCTGGGACACCCAGCAAGCAATACATCACTGCATCGATGACGGTGTATCCGCCATTGGGTGCAGTGCCCACCCACTTGAGGTCATCGACCAAATCGAAAAACAAAAATAGACCTAGAAAACCCAGGGTTGCAAAACTCACGGTGAGGGTGATTTCGCGGTAGAGAAGTCGAGACACCACGCTCATGAGTTGGCCTTTCTGAGCGCGGGCGACACCATCCCTAGACGCCACTGCCGGTTTTTGCCCCAAAGAAGAGCCAGCAAGATCACAAAAGAACCCAGGTGGAAGGCCAGCATCCAATCGATGAATCGGAAGCGCTCAACGGCGATCCAGGCCTGACCCAGGTTAAGGAAGTTGAAATAGGTGATGAAGGCCAGCAAGGACAAGATCAAAGGGGCGTTGCGGTTGCGCCTTTGCTGACCGCCAGTGAGCAGCAAAGACATCAGGACCAAATTGATGCCCGTGAAAAACAAACCCACCCGCCAGCTGAGTTCGCCCAGGTGTTTGGTGGTGGGCTGGGTCAACAAGTCAAGCGTGGGGATGGCATTGGGTTGGCGCATCTCGAAATTGACGCTGGACTGACCCACGACCACGTCGTAGCGTTTGAACTCGCTGAGGCGAAATTCTTTGCTGCTCACATCAATGTCCAACCGCTGCCCGTTGAAGAGACTGAGCACCCGTTCGTCTTCCACCAAGCCCAAGCTGCCCGATTGGGCAGTGGTGAAGGTTT
>JBEAMY010000127.1:0-2956 GCA_041165725.1 Pseudomonadota bacterium | reverse complement strand
GCGAGCGTGCCCAAGTCGGCGATTCGCGAATACGAAAAGGTTTATCCGTTTGGCTGGCTGGGTTTGCTCTCTGACACGCCGCCCGTTTCGCATGAACTCATCTACGCCAACACGGAACATGGCTTTGCTTTGTGTTCCATGCGCAGCAACACGCGCAGCCGCTACTACGTTCAGGTGCCGCTCACCGACAAAGTCGAGCAATGGTCTGACGAGCGTTTTTGGGACCAACTCAAGCGCAATCTTGATGAAGAGGCTCGCGCCAATCTGGTCACCGGCCCTTCCATCGAAAAAAGCATTGCCCCTTTGCGCAGCTTTGTGGCCGAACCGCTGCGCTTTGGCAGCTTGTTCCTCGCTGGTGATGCGGGCCACATCGTGCCGCCCACGGGCGCCAAAGGCTTGAACCTGGCTGCCACCGATGTGAAATACCTGGGCAATGCACTCGTTGAACACTACGCCCACAAAAGCCAAGAAGGCATCAACCGCTATTCAGAGCGGTGTTTGCGCCGCATTTGGCGTGCCGAGCGTTTTTCGTGGTGGTTCACCTCACTCATGCACCGCTTTCCCGATGACATGGGCTTTAACCACAAGATGCAGATGGCCGAACTCGACTACTTGGTGCACAGCGAATCGGCCATGCGCAGCGTCGCCGAAAACTACGTGGGCCTGCCGCTCAACTTTGGTGAGTGAGTCTCAGGCGAACTCGCCCTTGTACTGATCCCTGAGCAAGTTCTTTTGAACCTTGCCCATGGTGTTGCGGGGCAAGTCGTTCACGAGGTAGCAACGTTTGGGGATTTTGAAATTCGCCAAGCTGGCTTTGAGCGTGGCGAGTATGGCCTCGGGCTGAAGTTGGGCACCGGGCTTGGCCACCACCACCGCTACGCCCACCTCACCAAAGTCGGGATGGGGCACGCCAATGAGCGCACTCTCGGCAACGCCTGGCATCTCGTTGATGTAGCCCTCGATCTCGGCGGGGTAGACGTTGTAGCCACCGCTGATGATGAGGTCTTTGCTTCGACCCACGATGCGCACATAGCCGCGCTCGTCCACCTGACCCACATCGCCTGTTTTGAAAAAACCGTCAGCGGTGAACTCCTCTGCGGTCTTCTCGGGCATGCGCCAGTAACCACTGAACACATTAGGGCCCTTCACCTGAATCCCGCCCACTTCGCCAGCGCCCAGCGTGCGCCCTGAATCGTCTTGCACACGAAGGCTCACGCCCGGCAGAGCAAAGCCCACTGTGCCACCGCGCCGTTCGTCTTGGCCAGCGTGGCGTTCATCGGGGCGATATGGGTTTGAGGTCAGCATGATGGTTTCGCTCATGCCGTAACGCTCCAAGATGGTGTGGCCTGTGCGGCTCTTCCAGTCGTTGAAGGTTTCGATCAACAAAGGCGCAGAGCCAGAGATGAACAAGCGCATGGTCTTTGTGGACTCACGGTTGAGCGAAGGCTCGGTCAGCATGCGCGTGTAGAGCGTGGGCACGCCCATGAAGACGGTGGCGCGCGACATCCACGCGATGGCTTGGCGCGGATCGAACTTGCCCTGCCACAACATGGTGCTGCCGTTGAGCAGCGCACCGTGCAGCGCCACAAAAAGGCCATGCACATGAAAAATGGGCAAAGCATGAATCAACACATCGCCCTGTTGCCAGCCCCAATAGTCTTTGAGCACTTGGGCATTGCTCAACAAGTTGCCGTGGCTCAGCATGGCCCCTTTGCTGCGCCCCGTTGTGCCACTGGTGTAGAGGATGGCGGCCAAATCTGAGGCCTTGCACTTCGCGGGGGTTTGTTGGTCGCTGTGGTGAACGGCCCTCTCAAGCAAACTGCCTGTGCGGTCGTCGCCCAGCGTGAACACGTTTTGCGTACCGGCCTTGAAGGCCAAGGTGCTGACCCATGAAAAATTTTTGGGGCTGCAGACCACCACGGCGGGTTCGGCGTTTTCGATGAAGTAAGCCACCTCGGCGCTTTGGTAGGCCGTGTTGAGGGGCAAGAAGACATGGCCTGCTCGCAAGGTGGCGAGGTAGAGCATCACTGCCTCGACCGATTTTTCGACTTGAACCGCCACGCGCGAGCCTGCAGGCAATTTGAGGCTTTGCAAAAGGTTGGCGATCATGGCGCTGGCCCTGTCGATGTCGCGCCACGAGTATTTGAGACCGGTATCGGTTTCGATGGCCACCGCATCAAGCTGCTGGGGAAAAGCATTGCGCAAGGCGCTGTACAAGTTGATGTCTTGAGTCATGTCGTTCTCTCCTTCAATGGGATTGGCGGCGGTTGGCCCAAACCATCAGGCCCACACCAGCCAGCAACATGGGTATGCACAACCACTGCCCCATGCTCAGGCCTGCGGCCAACAAACCCAAAAATGCGTCGGGCTCGCGGAAGTACTCGGCCGTGAAGCGCAAAGCCCCGTAGCCCAACAAAAATGCGCCAGATAGCCAGCCCATGGGGCGAGGCTTTTTCGCAAGCCACCACAGCACCACAAAGAGCAGCAGGCCTTCGAGCAAGAACTGATAGATCTGAGATGGGTGTCGGGGCAATGGGCTTCCCGGAAATTTCATGGCCCAAGGCAAGCTGGGGTCAGCCACACGGCCCCACAACTCGCCGTTGATGAAGTTGCCCAAACGCCCTGCAGCCAGGCCTGTGGGCACACAGGGCGCAACAAAGTCGGTGACCTCCAGCCAGTGCAGGTTTTCTCGGCGTGCCGTCCAGGCCATGGCGGCAATCACACCCAACATGCCGCCATGAAAACTCATGCCGCCTTGCCAGACGTAGGCAATTTCCAGGGGATGCGACAAATAGTATTCGGGCATGTAGAAGAGGCAATAGCCCAAGCGGCCACCCAACACCACGCCCAGCACGCCATAAAAAAGCAGGTCGTCAATCTTCTGGATGGACCACTGACCCAGCGCCACACGCTCGGCCCACGGCGAGTGCGTCATGCGCTTGCGGGCCAAAACCCA
>JBEAMY010000126.1:0-6141 GCA_041165725.1 Pseudomonadota bacterium | reverse complement strand
AAGGTCGATGCCCAATCGCGCAACGTGGCTCAAAAAGCCCAGGGCGTTCAGCGCATCACAGCACCTGCAGCTTTTGTTCAAGTGATCAAGGACAAGCAATCTGCGCTTGAAACGGGCTGGGCCAAACAAGCCGAGGCCAAGGGTCTTAAAGATCCAGCCAAAGTCCTTGCAGAGTTCCGCGCCGAGATCGCAAAGGTCAAATGATCATCTCGGTATGAGTTCATTTTTTCGCCGGGCTTGGAGCCCGGCGTTTTTTTAACCTCAACGGGTATTCGAGATGAATGCACTCGATCGATGGCTGAAATGGGCCTGCGGCTTCTTGGCTGGATTGACCTTGTTCGCCCTGATGTGCGTGACGGTGGTGGATGTCACTGGGCGCAAATTTGATCGCCCATTGGCTGGCGGCCTGGAATTGACCGAGATCTTGATGGTGGGGGTGATTTTCGCGGCCTTGCCCTTGGTCTCTTGGCGCGGTGAACATGTGGTGTTCGATACCCTGGATGCCTACACCTCAGACACCTTCAAACGCTGGCAAGGTCGCATCGTCCATGTGTTGAGCGCGGGCACGTTTTTGCTAACTGCCCACATCATGATGATCAAGGCCGCTCGCTTTACCGATTATGGTGACGCCACCGAGCATTTCCGACTTCCGATTGCACCCGTGGCACAGTTCATGGCGTTTTCTCTTGCCTTGGCAGCGGTGCTTCACTTGGTGCTGGCCATTTTCAAACCTGTTGGCCCATCTCACGCCATGATCGAACAGCAGGAGGCCAAACGTGATTGAATCGGCCATTGCATTTGTAGTTGTCTTTTTACTGGCCCTTGCGCGCATCCCACTGGCTTTGGCCATGGGGTTCACTGGCTTTGCTGGCCTTGCCCTCATGCGTGGCATCAACCCCGCCATTGCCAGCACCAATCAGGTCATCTTTGAAACGGGCTTTCACTACGTTTTGTCGGTGGTGCCCTTGTTTGTGCTGATGGGTAATTTTGTTTCGCGAGCAGGCATGGCCAAAGAACTGTTCCGCGCAGCCAATGCATTCGTGGGCCACAAAAAGGGGGGCTTGGCCATGGCCACCGTGATCGCCTCTGGCGGTTTTGGCGCCATTTGCGGATCAGCCCTCGCCACTGCGGCCACCATGACCCGAGTAGCGCACCCTGAGATGACGCGTCACGGTTACAAAGAAAGCCTCTCCACTGGCGCGATTGCCTCTGGTGGCACTTTGGGCATCTTGATCCCGCCATCCACCGTGATGGTGATCTACGGCATCATCACCGAGACCGACATTGGCAAGCTCTTCATCGCAGGCATTCTTCCCGGCATCGTGGCCATTTCCTGTTTGTGCATGGCTGTGGTTTATGTCACCTGGCGTGATCCACTTGCTGGACCACCAGCAGAGCGCACCACCTGGTCTGAGCGCTTTCAAGCCCTCAGAGGCGTGTGGGGCGTCTTGGTTTTATTCATCCTTGTCATCGGTGGCATCTATGGGGGCTTCTTCACTGCCACTGAAGGCGCGGGCGTGGGGGCCATGGGTGCTTTCTTGTTTGCTTTGCTCAGAGGGACGCTCAGCGGGAAAGATTTGTTTGAAATCCTGGTGGAAAGCACTCGCACCACGGCCATGCTGTTTGCCATTCTGATCGGCGCAATGATCTTCAGCAGCTTCGTGAACTTCACCACCATGCCTGGCGATCTGAAGGAATTCGTTGTCCAATTCAGCCCCCATCCCATCATGGTGGTGGCCATGATGATGGTGATTTATCTGGCGCTGGGTTTGATCATGGAAGAGTTGTCCATGGTGCTGCTCACCATCCCCGTTTTCTTTCCGGTGATCACCAGCTTGGGTTTTGACCCGGTTTGGTTCGGCATCCTGATCGTGACCATCGTTGAGATTGGCATGATCTCGCCGCCAGTGGGCATGAGCTTGTTTGTGGTGAGTTCACTCTTGCCCAAAGTCAAACTCTCCACCATCTTCAAAGGGGTTTGGCCTTTTGTGATGGCCGATGTGGTCAGGCTCTGCATCCTGATGGCTTTCCCAGCCATCACGCTGATCTTGCCCAGCCTCATGGATTGAGGCACACACAAGCATTGCGCAGTGATCGACGGGTTTTATCGCTCGTCGAAACTCACCACCACCCTTGGGCTGCTCGATACCGCTTGGCAGGTCAGCACAAAACCTCGCTGAACCTCGTCGTCTTGCAAAGTGAAGTTGCGCGTCATCGTGACTTCACCTTCGAGCAATTTGCCGCGACAGGTGCAGCACACTCCCGCTTTGCACGAGTAGGGAATGTCCAGCCCAGCTTGCAAGGCCGCATCCAGCACCGCCATGCCAGGCTCCAAGTTGAGTTCGTGCGATTTGCCATCCACAATGATTCGCAAAGCGGTCTGCGCATCTATGCCAGCCGCAGAACCGGCTGAAGCATTTGAGGCGGGTGCTTTGGGAACAGGCGATTTTTGGGGCGAATTTGTGGCAAAGCGCTCCGCATGAATATTTCGGGACGGCACCCCCGCTTGTTCCAAAGCGGTGACCGTGGCTTCAATCATGCCTTCAGGGCCGCAGACGAAGACCTCGTCCATGCTGCCCACTGGGAGCAACGCGTCGATGATGGCCTTGACCTTCTCGCCATCAATTCGCCCCTGCAGCAAATCCACCTCCTGGGCTTGCCTGGAAAGAATGTGGATCATGGTGAACCGATCTGCAAAGCGGTCTTTGAGGTCTTGCAGGGCTTCGTTGTACATGACCGTGTTCATGCGCCGATTGCCCAGCACCAAGGTGAACTTGGCGAGTGGGTTTTCTTCCAGGCTGGTTGCAATGATGGACAAGATGGGGGTGATGCCCGATCCAGCCGCAAAACCCACACGGTGCATGGCGCGAGGCCTGTGGATGATGAAGCGACCATCGGGTGGCATGACGTCCAGGTGGTCACCTGCTTTGAGCGACTGAGCCGCCCAATTCGAGAACAGGCCACCTTCAATGGGTCGAATGCCAATCTCGATTTCATTGTGCTGCGTAAATCGCCTGTGCGAACTGCTGATGGAATAGTTGCGACGCAACTCCTGCCCAAGGACTTGTGCGCGCAAGGTCAAAAACTGGCCGGGCTTGAAGTCGTAGCGGGTTTTGAGCGCATCGGGCACCTCAAAGACGATGGCCACTGCGCCAGCGGCCTCAGGGTTGATGCGCTTGATGGGCAGAGGTTCGAAGGTGGGCAGACTCATGTCGGTCTCTCAAATTTTCAAGGATTCAAATGGCTTTGAAGTGATCAAAAGGTTCTTTGCACGCCAAGCAGCGGTGCAAGGACTTGCAGGCGGTAGAGCCAAACTCCGAGCTCACCACAGTGTCTAGCGATCCGCAGCGAGGGCAAGGCACATCGGCCAGCGGTTGAACGGCTTGCCGCACAAATCGCAACAGGGATTCACGGCCTGACCCCATGGATGAACCGTCATGGCAGCGCTGTGGAGGCGCAATGCCGTAATCGCGCAGCTTGGTCTTGGCCTCATCGGTCATCCAGTCTGTGGTCCAAGCCGGACTCAAGCGCACCACCACATCGTGGGGGATTTGATGCGATTGCAACGCAGCTTCTACATCGGACTGCATTTGGCTCATGGCTGGGCATCCGCTGTAAGTGGGCGTGATGACCACAGTGACTCGATCTGGTCCCACATTCACTTCGCGCAAGATGCCCATCTCTCGCAGATTCACCACGGGTATTTCAGGGTCGCACACGCCCTCCAACCAAGCCCAAACGGTGTCGGCTTCGGGCAGGGTCTTGGTGCTGGCATCCATGGCAGTGCTCTGATTCAGGGCGGCGGCCTCACCATTGCGCGCCCGGATGGGCACGGGCCAAGGACTGCATTTCAGAGAGCAAATAGCTCAGGTGTTCAGAATGCAAGCACGATTTGCCTTGGGTCACATGACCGTTAGAACTGGGCCGCTTGAGGGTGGCCTCATTCAAGGCGTCGTCAACGATGTGATCCCAGTCGGCTTGCAAATCGGCTGCATAGAAATCGATGAGGCCATGGGCACGGGCCGCTTGCTCAGCATCGCTGCTCGTCCAGAACTCTTGGGTATAGGGCATGAGGTGATCCAGCGCCGCCTGGATGCGGTCATGCGACTCTTCGGTGCCATCGCCCAGTCTGATCATCCAAGCCCTGGCGTGCCTCAAGTGATAGCGCAACTCCTTGACCGATTTCTCGGCTATCGCCGCGAGGTCTGGGTCGGCGCTGCGGCACAGGGCATCCCAGCGCAAAAGGCTGAAGGCACTGTAGAAAAAATGGCGAACAATGGTTGTGGCGTAGTCGCGCTCGCTCAAGGCATGTCCCACCTGTGGGCCACTGTGCGGCAACTCCAGCAGGGTGTGATTGCGGAATTCATGCGCATCGCGAAAATAAGCCAGGCTGTCTTCGCTGACCCCTTCACCCATTCTTGAGGCAACGAGTTGATAAATCAGTCTGGCTTGACCAATGAGGTCCAGACTGATGTTGGCCATGGCGATGTCTTCTTCGATGACGGGCCCGTGGCCACACCACTCGGCATTGCGCTGACCCAAAACCAAAGCATCGTCAGCCAGATGAAGCAGGTAATTCAGTGGGGGATTCATCACATGTGACCGACTTCGTCGGGGATGTCGTAAAAGGTGGGATGTCGATAAATCTTGTCGGCCGAGGGCTCGAACATCTCGCCTTTGTCGTCGGGCGAATTCGCCACGATGGACTTGGAAGGCACTACCCAGATGCTCACGCCTTCTTGGCGGCGGGTGTAGATGTCGCGGGCCATCTGCAAGGCGTGCTCGGCATCGCTGGCGTGGAGGCTGCCGCAATGCTTGTGCTCAAGGCCTTGTTTGCTGCGGACGAAGACTTCCCACAGGGGCCAATCTTTCAGGGGTGGGGTGCTGCTCATGCGGCCTCCTGCTGTTGTTTGCGTAGTTGTTTTTGGGCATAGGCCGAGGCGGCATCGCGCACCCACTGTCCTTCGGTATGGGCTTTGACCCGGCTGGCGAGTCGCTGTCGGTTGCAAGGGCCATTGCCGTTGACGGTTTCCCAGAATTCATTCCAATCGATGGGGCCAAAGTCGTAATGACCACGCGCTTCGTTCCACTTGAGGTCTGGGTCGGGCAACTTCACGCCGAGTACTTCAGCCTGCGGCACGGTCGCATCGACAAACTTCTGGCGCAGCTCGTCGTTGCTGATGCGTTTGATGCCCCAACGCATGCTTTGCTCGCTGTGGCCGCTGTCGGAGTCGGGTGGCCCAAACATGGCCAGGCATTTCCACCACCAGCGGTTAACCGCATCTTGAACCATGTCGCGTTGCGCAGCAGTGCCGCGCATCATCACCAGCAAAGCCTCGTAGCCCTGGCGTTGATGAAAGCTTTCTTCTTTGCAGACCCTGATCATGGCGCGCGCATAGGGGCCATAGCTGCATCGGCACAACGGGATCTGGTTCATGATGGCCGCGCCATCAACCAACCAACCGATCACGCCCACATCGGCCCAGTTGAGCGTGGGGTAGTTGAAGATGGAGCTGTACTTGGCTTTGCCCGTGTGCAGTGCATCCAGCAAATCGTCTCGGGCAGCCCCCAGGGTTTCGGCCGCCGAGTAGAGGTACTGGCCATGCCCACCTTCGTCTTGCACTTTGGCGATCAGGATGGCCTTGCGTTTGAGGCTGGGCGCTCGACTGATCCAGTTGCCTTCGGGCAGCATGCCAACGATTTCGCTGTGGGCATGCTGACTGATTTGTCGAACCAGAGTTTTGCGATAGGCCTCGGGCATCCAGTCTTGTGGCTCGATGCGGCCATCGGCGGCAATGCGGTCTTCAAAGGCTTGGATCTTTTCCTGGGATTCGCCGGGCTGAATCGGTTTGACCGACCGGCCTTCATCGGGGATGGAGAGGGCTTGGGTGTACACGATGAACTCCTGATTTCAATGGAGGGCAGGGCGGTGATCAAACACACGGCGGGCTTTGCCCACCTGAGTGCGCGCAATGCCTTCTGGGGGCAAGACGGTCACTTGAGTGCTGATGCCAATGAAGGTCTTGATGCGGTGTGCAAGGTCACGCGCCAGCGCCGTGGTGTCTTGCTCGCTCAGGCCAGCAGCCTGCCGTTGCAATTCACATTTGATGAGCACGTCGTCAAGGTGATTGTTTCGGCTCA
>JBEAMY010000125.1:0-10975 GCA_041165725.1 Pseudomonadota bacterium | reverse complement strand
CATTCAGTGGCCACTGCCCCAAAAAATCACTGTGGCCGATCTCACGAACTATGGCTTTGAGGGGCAGACCCTTTTGGTCGTCCCCATTCAAGTCAATTCTTCTTTTCGCCCATCGGGCTCTGGCGACTTCACCGTGGGGCTGGAGGCCAATTGGTTAGCCTGTGAAAACGCCTGCATTCCTGAAAGCGCTCAAATTCAAGTGCGTTTCCCCTTGAAACCTCAAACCGAACACGCTTTCGATTTCCAAACCGTTTTTGATCAACAACCCCGCCAAGTCTCCAGACCGATCCAAACGCGATGGGTTGGCGATCAATTGGCTTTTTCGATGGCAGACCTTCCCTCTGGATGGAAAGGGCATTCGGTCGAGGCCTACCCCATGCTGAAGGAAACCTTGGCGTCATCCATGGAAAGAAATGGTTCGGCGAAATGGGTCGATGACTCCTGGCAAATGAACGCCAAGGTGCATGACATGCTTGTAGCCCCTGTTTCCGATTTGCCCATGGTGCTGGTCTCTAGGGCGACAGGCTCGCCTCAGGCGATTCAAGTCAAACTCCAAATTCAGGGCACATGGCCAGAGCCACCTGGCCCAAGCTCAGGCCCAAGCACAGGCCCAATTGCATCAGCATCGGGCGGGCAAGCCGGATTAAGCCCGACGCCAATCGGCCCTGTGGATGCGCTTCAAGTGGTGTGGGCCTGTCTAGGCGCATTGTTGGGGGGCGTGCTGTTGAATTTGATGCCCTGCGTGTTGCCGGTCCTTTCGATCAAGGCCTTGAGCTTTTCCAAATCCAACCTTGACCCTCGCCAACGCCGGCTTCAAGGGCTTTCATTCGCCCTGGGCACGGTGGGCACTGTTGCCCTCGTTGGGCTGGCGCTGATGGCATTCAGGGCAACAGGCGCTCAACTCGGCTGGGGGTTTCAGCTTCAATCGCCATGGATGGTCGTCTTTCTCATCACGCTCTTTGCATTGATGGCCTTCAATTTGTGGGGCGTCTTTGAATGGCCCTCTTTATCTTGGTCACTGCCTGCTCGCCCCTCAACGACCGAAGGCATTGGGACTTCTTTTGGCTCAGGGGTATTGACGGTTTTGGTGGCCACACCGTGTACAGCGCCGTTCATGGGTGCTTCACTTGGCTTGGCTCTCACTTTGCCCACATGGGCGGCCCTGCCGGTTTTTGTTTCGCTGGGTCTGGGTTTGGCCCTGCCTTTGACCCTTCTGTCTTGGATGCCGCAACTCAACGAACGGCTTCCTCGCCCTGGGGCATGGATGCTGCGCTTCCGCCAGGCTTTGGGCTTTCCCATGATGGCCACGTCCCTTTGGTTAATGTGGGTCCTCAACCAACAGACCGATGCCGATGTGGTCGCTTGGACCAGCCTTTTTTTGCTGGCACTGGCGGCCTTGCTGGCCACCCCTTCGCTGTCAGCCGCTTGGCGCTGGACCGCGCGGTCATTTTTGCTGGCCATCCTTGTTTTTTGCACCGCACAATGGTTCAAGTCATTCAGCGATTTGAATCTCCCCACCTCCAATTCGACCAGCCATGGCATTTGGCAAGCTTGGTCACCAGAAGCGGTTGAGCAAGCCAAACAGTCGGGCAAAGCAGTGTTTGTCGACTTCACCGCGGCTTGGTGCATCACTTGCCAGTTCAACGAAAAGGCGGTTTTGGCCCGAAACGACGTTCGCCAGGCCTTTTTGGACAAAAAAGTGGTCACCTTCAAAGCCGACTGGACACGGCAGGACCCCAGAATCACCCAAGCCTTGAGGGATCTGGGCCGAAGCGGTGTGCCGGTTTACGCCCTAAGCTCCCCAGCCCCCGGTCAGACCACCAAGGTCTTTTCAGAAATCTTGGATGCAGACGAGCTTTTGGCGGCCCTTCGTGCCCTGCCCTGATGGGTCGTGCCTCGCCTGACTTAGGCCTTTTGTCAAGCATAGAAATGAATTTCATCGCTCACTTATGCACAAAATCTGGACCCGATGAATTACAAACTCGCACCGAGATGAAGCACCAATGAAATTTTTTGAAATCACTAAGTATTTGATTCATAACAAATTTTTTCTTTGCCCAGAATTCATGCATTCCAATGAAACCCTTGCAAATCCTAGCTTTTCGGCTCAAGATGGGCAACTATCAACAAAGTTATCCACAGTAACTTTGGATGCGTGATCGCAGCACGAGAAATCAACCACTTGCACCGATTTTTTATGAAATCCCCGAGCGACTTTCAGCATGGCTAGCCCGTTTTTCATTGCTGAGGTATGGGTGCACTTGCCCGCCCACCGTGGCCTGAACCGGGGCTTGTGTTACCGGCATGACCAGGCTTTGAATGTGGGGCAATTGGTGCGGGTTGAAATCGGCAGCACTGCTCATCTGGGCGTTGTGTTCGCCTGTACATCCGCCACAAGCGCCCCCGAAGGCCTGCCTGCCCATGAACTCAAATCGGTGGACGAGGTGCTTTGGGCATGTCCGCCCTTGTCTACAGAATGGCTGACCCTGATCGAGTTCACCGCTCAGTATTACCGGCGCAGTCCTGGTGAGGTGGCCGCGATGGCTTTGCCCACTTTGCTCAAGCAATCCACCAACGCCAGTCTTGAAAAAAGAAAGCAGCGAAGAAAACCCAAAGCTTCATCTGCCGCCACTGAACCCAATCCCTCCGCAACTAAAACCCTGAGCCCTGAACAGCAATCGGCATTGCAAGCCCTGATTGCTCATGCTGGCACCAGCTTGCTCCATGGTGCCACTGGCAGCGGCAAAACCGAGGTGTATCTGCGCCACATTCAGCAGGTGCTTGAACAAGACCCTGAAGCCCAGGTGTTGGTCATGGTGCCTGAGATCAACCTCACCCCTCAGCTTGAGCAACAAGTCCGAGAGCGGTTTCATGCCCTTGGGCCATCGGCTGTGGTGAGCTTGCACAGCGGCCTCACGCCCGCACAACGCCTCAACCATTGGTTAGACGCCCACGAAGGGCTGGCCAGGATCATTCTGGGTACCCGTTTGTCGGTTTTTGCCAGCTTGCCCCGGCTCAAACTCATCGTTGTTGATGAAGAGCATGACCCCAGCTTCAAACAAGGCGATGGCCCTAGACACTCCGCCCGCGATTTGGCGGTGTTCAGAGGGCATCAGCTGGGCATCCCAGTGGTCTTGGCTTCTGCAACGCCCTCGCTGGAAAGCTGGAACAACAGTGCTGCAGAACGCAAGTCGGGTTATCTGCGCATAGGCATGCCTTCGCGACAAGGCCATCAACCCATGCCCGAGTTGGTGGTGGTGGACATGAATCGGTTTTCACGCAAAACCAGTTTGTCCAAGGCTTTGGAACACGCCATCAAAGCCAGAATCGATGCCTCCGAGCAAGTCTTGCTGCTGCTCAATCGGCGAGGTTACTCACCGGTCTTGTATTGCCCAGATTGCCAGTGGACCAGCGATTGCCCACATTGCTCTGCCCATCAAGTGCTGCACAAGATGGACCATCGCCTGCATTGCCACCACTGCGGCCTGCAAACGCCTGCGCCGCGAACTTGCCCCTCATGCGGTGGTCATCAAATTTTGGGCTTGGGTCAAGGCACCGAACAAATCGAGGAAGAACTCATCCACCGTATGAGCGAATGGCGCAAACCCAATGGCGAGCCAGTGACCCTCATGCGAATGGATGCGGACACGGTGCGTCTCAAAGGTCAACTCACCAGTCAGCTCAATGCGTTTCACCAAGGTCATGCCGATGTGTTGATCGGAACCCAGATGGTGGCCAAAGGCCACGACTTCCGCCGCGTCGGCTTGGTGGCTGCACTTAACCCCGATGGTGGATTGTTCAGCAGCGACTTCCGTGCCCCCGAGCGATTGTTCGCCTTGCTCATGCAAGCCGCAGGCCGTGCGGGCCGAGACCCCAATCGCCCCAGTGCGCTGCCTGCTCAGATGTGGATTCAGACCCATCACCCCGAACATCATTTGTTCCGGCACTTGCGACATTCTGACTATGCAGGATTCGCCGAAGACGAACTTGAGGCCAGGCGAAGCATCGGCCTTCCACCCTTTGTTCATCAAGCGCTGCTCAGGACCGAATCGCGCAAACCCGAGCCCGCCTTGGAGGCACTGAACCGACAGCACCAGCGGTGTGAGACCTTGGCCCAATCTGCACAAGGCGCATTGACCGTTCACCATCCTGTCCCCATGTCCATGGGCAAACTTGCTGGCGTGCACCGGGCCCAGTTGCTCATCGAGTCGAACTCGCGCAAAAGCCTTCAGGCATTTTTGCAAGCCTGGGATGAACAAGCTGCGGCCAGCTTGCGCCAAGAAAAAGGTTTGTTGCGCTGGGCCTGGGACATCGACCCGGCCAGCATTTAAAGGCGTGAAGCGCTCAAGACGGCTTGAGCAAGTTGACCATCAGCGAAAAAGTCGGAAACGCCATGACGGTCGACACCAGAATGATTCGCGCAATGCGGCCATTGTTGGCCCCCATGCGTTCAGCCAGCATGGCAACGTTACTTGCACTGGGCAAAGAGGCCACCAACACCACGACGGTGATGGCAAACATGTCGATGGGCACACCCAAGCGGCGCGCGATCAGCAGGGCCAACAGAACCAAGATGGGATGGAGCACCAGCTTCAGCAAGGCCACAGGGATGTAGTCTTGCCAGGGTACATGATGCGAGCGATCCAGTTTGGTTTGCATCACCGATCGAGCCAACACCGCCCCAATCGTGAACAAGGCCACTGGCGAAGCGGCCTGCGCCAACAAAGCCATCGATGTGCTCAAGGGTCCGGGGAGCTTGAACTCGTTGGCAGAAGCCAAAGCACCCAGAGCAATCGCCCAGGGCATGGGATTGCTGAAAACACCTTTGAGGGCCATTTGGAAAGCACGCCAGGCCCCTTGTCCGTTGGCATCATCCAATCGCGATAAGCCCACGCACAAAGAGGTGGTGATGATCATGTCGCACACAATGGTCACGATGGCGGGGCCCGCCGCTTGTTGACCGAGCAATGCCACCAACAAAGGCACCCCCATGAAGCCCGTGTTCGGGAATGCCGCCACCAAAGCCCCCAAGGCCCCATCGTTCCAGCGGATGCGCGGCCCCAGCGTCACGGCCAAGGTGAAAAACACCATGATCAAGGCGCAGCACAGGTACACCAAGAACAAAGGCAAATCCAACAAGTCACGGATAGGGGTGTTGGCACCAAACTGATACAGCATGACGGGCAATGCAAAAAACAGAACAAACGCGTTGAGGCCAGGAATGGCCTCCAAGCTGAGCCACCGGCGATGGGCAGCCACATAGCCAGCCAACACCAGCGCAAAAAATGGAAAAGTGACTTCGAGGATGTTGAGCATGATTTTGATATTTTGACCGTTATGATTTTGCACCAGGGTCGCCCTTAGGCGGCCCTGTCGCTTTCATGTCTGCCAACCTTAACCTCCCTCAACTTCAAGCGGTTCATCACCTCAACAGCCCATGCTTGGTGCTGGCTGGTGCTGGCTCTGGCAAAACACGGGTCATCACCCACAAAATCGCTCAACTCATCCACTCCGGCGTGCCCGCTGAGCGAATTGCTGCGATCACCTTCACCAACAAAGCGGCCAGCGAGATGCGTGAGCGCGCTCGGCAATTGGCTGGCAAAGCCGCAGCATCGGTTCGCATCTGCACCTTTCACGCATTGGGCGTTTGGTTTTTGCGCCAAAGCGCTCAAGCCATAGGGCTCAAAGGCCAGTTCAGCATCCTTGACACCTCGGATGTGCATTCGCTGATCAAAGATGCGGGCGGCACCACCGACAAGGGTCAAGCCAACCGTTGGCAATGGTGCATCAGTGGCTGGAAAAACCAAGGCTTGTCGCCAGAAGCGGCGCTGTCGCAAGCTCGCGATGAAGATGAAAAAACCTGTGCCCTGGTCTACGCCCGCTACCAAGAACGGCTGAGCGCCTACCAAGCGGTTGATTTCGACGACTTGATTCTTTTGCCCTTGCGCGCCTTGGAACGCGATGAGAGTTTGCGCCTGCATTGGCAGTCTGTGTTTGATCACATCTTGATCGACGAATACCAAGACACCAATGCCATTCAATATGAGTGGCTCAAGTTGATGGTGGGGCCGGGTGGGTGCTTCACCGCGGTGGGTGATGACGATCAATCGATTTATGGCTGGCGCGGTGCAACGCTGGACAACCTCAAGCGGCTACCCGAAGACTTTCCAAGCCTGAGGGTCATCAAGCTGGAACAAAACTACCGATCGACGTCATCGATCCTTCAAGCGGCCAACCAGCTCATCGCGCCCAACCCCAAACTCTTTCCCAAGCGCTTGTTTTCAGAGCTGGGTCAAGGCGAGCCGGTTCGCATCATCGATGCCGACCACGAAGAACACGAAGCCGAACGGGTGGTGGCGCGCATCCAATCCTTGCGTGCAGGCCACCTGACTGAAATCGGCGCAACCCGCAAAGAATGGAAAGACTTCGCGGTGCTCTATCGCGCCAACCACCAGGCCAAAGTGCTGGAACAAGCCTTGAGGCGTGCGCAGATTCCCTACCGGGTTTCGGGTGGGCAGAGCTTTTTCGAGCGCACTGAAATCCGCGATCTGTGTGGCTGGTTTCGGCTTTGGGTCAATAACGACGACGATCCTGCTTTCTTGCGCTCAGTGACCACGCCCAAGCGCGGCATTGGCCATCAAACCTTAGAAAAGCTGGGGCAGTTTGCATCCCTCTCTCACGTCAGCCTCTTTGAGGCATTGTTTCAACACAGCTTGCACACGGCGATTTCGGGACGTGCACTCGACGGGCTCAAGCACTTTGGTGAGTCTGTCAACGATTGGGCCTATCGGGCCCGTCATTCTGTAGGGCAGCAAGCTGCCTCTGATTTTTTACAGCAGTGGCTCAAAGAGTTGAACTACGAACAGCACATTTACGAGCTGGAAGACAACGAGCGGCTCGCTGCCGCACGCTGGGACAACGTGCTGGAATTTTGCAATTGGATGGCGCGCCGTTGCGGCGGCGCCGAGGAAGACCCGACCAGCGTCATCCTGCACACGCCTGAAAAATCCTTGTTGGAGGTCGCGCAAAGCATTGCACTGATGTCCACTCTCTCAGAGCGCGAGCAAGACCAGAATGTGGTCACACTGTCAACGCTGCACGCTGCCAAAGGCCTGGAATGGCCCCACGTGATGCTGGTGGGCGTCAACGAAGGTTCTCTGCCTTTTCAGTCGGGTGAAGAACAAGGCGCTGGCGTGGACATCGACCCCTTGCGCTTGCAAGAAGAAAGGCGCCTCATGTATGTGGGCATCACGCGCGCACAACACACCCTGGTCGTGAGCTGGTGCAAACGCCGCAAACGTGGGCGTGAGTTGCAACCCGGCAAGCCCAGTCGTTTCATCCAGGAAATGTCTTTGCCAGCTGACACGCAAAAAGAAGACCCCAGGGCCAAGCTCAAAGCCTTGCGCGCTGAGTTCGCTCAGAGGGCTGCGGCCTCAGCCAAAGCCATGGAGTGAGGTTCAAGCCGAGTGGATTCGAACCCTGGGGCTTGATTCGGCGGGCAGTTCCATGCGACCCATCACTGCGGCTTGATGAAACCCCTCGGCATGAAAGATCGCGAGCACTTCTTCTACCGCACTGGGCGAACAACTCACCAACAAACCACCGCTGGTTTGAGGATCACTCACCAGCGCGCTGTCGAGCTCTGACCAATCGCGATGAGGGCAGTCGATCTGATTGAAATAAGACTGTTGATTGCGGGTCGATGCGCCCGTGATGCAACCGGCCTGAGCCAAGGCCTTGGCTTGGGGCAAAAGTGGCACGCGATGCCAATCGAGGTGCACATCCAGCTTGGCGCCACGCGCAAGCTCCAAGGCATGCCCCGCAAGGCCAAAACCCGTCACATCAGTCATGGCATGGACAGCATCCAGTGCCGAAAGCCGTGAACCTGGTGTGTTGAGTTGCGTGGTGATCGACACCATGTCGCGATAGCCTTGCTCATTGAGCACTTGCTTTTTGAAGGCGGATGAATAAATGCCCACACCCAAAGGCTTACCCAGAATCAAAACATCTCCTGCGCGAGCAGACGCATTGGTTCGGATGCGACTGGGATGAGCCAATCCCAGCACCACCAAGCCATAAATCGGTTCGACCGAATCAATCGTGTGGCCACCCGCAACTGGGATGCCCGCCTTTTTGCAAACCGATTGACCGCCTTCCAAAATTTGGGCAATCGACTCTGGCGACAGCACATTCACCGGCATGCCCACCAGCGCAAGGGCCAGGATCGGTTGTGCGCCCATGGCATACACATCGCTGATGGCATTGGTGGCAGCGATGCGACCAAAGTCAAAGGGGTCATCCACCACTGGCATGAAAAAGTCTGTGGTGGCCACTAAGGCTTGTTCGTCGTTGAGCTTGTAAACAGCCGCATCGTCCGAAGTCTCTATGCCCACCATCAATTCGGGGGGCATGACCATGGTGGATGTCCTCGACAGGATGTCGCGCAACACCCCCGGCGCAATCTTGCAACCGCAACCGCCACCATGAGCCAAATCAGTGAGCCTGAGCTGCGGATTAGTCATCATCAATCAAACGCCAAACGGCTTGACCCCAAAGAGATAGGCATGCAAGACAAAAGCGAACACAGCGTAGAACACCAAACCCAAAGCAACTGCGATCAGCGTGGCGCGCAAATGAGTTGGTGCTGCGGGCAGTTGCGCCAAACGATCCCTGCGTCGACTTGCGCGAAAGCCCAACACAGACCACACCAGAAAGCCGCCAAACAAAACGATTTCTGCCAACAAGCCATTGGAGAGCAAATGAGCCAGCGCCCAAAGCTTGACCCCGGCATACATGGGATGTCCAATGCGCGCCTTGATGTGATTACCTGGCACATAAGCCGACACCACCAGCACCGATGCGATCAGCACCAACAGGGAAGCCAAATGCCTGAGTCCAAGGGGTGGTGTCCAAACCACGACAGGGTTGAGTTTGCTTTGGGCAAAACCCCAGCACAACACAGCAAAGCCAAGGATGGAGGCCAGGGCATAAAGCCCTTTGAAGCGCTTTTCGCCCCACTGTTCTACCCACCGTTGGCGCTGATCCTGCGCAAAGATGCGCAAGGAATGAACGCCCAGAAAGAGAACCAATCCCAGAATCAGGAGTTCCATGTTGCTTGCTCCAAAGAAGTGATGGGGCTGATGGTCTTAGGCCAGACTGCCGTGGCAATGCTTGTACTTCTTGCCACTGCCGCAAGGGCAAGGATCGTTGCGCCCGACATTCGCAAAAGCTTCCGAATCCGCGCTCGCCGCAGTCGTCGTTGCCTCGCCGCTTTCATCGGGTGCGGTGTAGGTGACGTTGCGCAACTGCTCGCCTTGTGCCTCAATGGCTTCGGCAGCTTCGCTGGCCTGCTCGCTGGACTGGATTTGAACCGTCAGCAACAAGCGCGTGACTTCGTTTTTCACTGAATCCAGCAAGAGTGAGAAAAGCTCAAAGGCTTCACGCTTGTACTCTTGCTTGGGTTGCTTTTGGGCATAGCCACGCAAATGAATGCCCTGGCGCAAGTAGTCCAAGGCCGACAAATGCTCACGCCAGTGCGAGTCCATGCTCTGCAACAAAACCATTCGCATGAAAGGCATGAACTGCGCCATGCCAACGATTTCGACTTTGGCCTCGAAATGAGCATCTGCAGCCTGAACCACGCGCTCAACCACATCATCGTCAATCACTTGCTCCGAGGACTCCACCCACTGAATCAACTCCACATCGAGTTGCCATTCTTGGTTGAGCACCGATTGCAAAGCGGGCAAGTCCCACTGCTCTTCCACCGAATCCACGGGCACATATTGGCGAACCAGGTCGGTCATGCAGGACTGGCGCAATCCTTTGATCTGAAGGGCAATGTCAGCGTTGTCCAGAATTTCATTGCGCTGCTGATAGATCACTTTGCGCTGGTCGTTGGAGACGTCGTCGTATTCCAGCAATTGCTTGCGTATGTCGAAGTTGTGGGCCTCGACTTTGCGCTGGGCGCTTTCAATGCTTCGCGTGACCATGCCCGCCTCGATGGCTTCACCCTCGGGCATCTTGAGCCTGTCCATGATGGCTTTGACACGATCGCCTGCAAAGATGCGCAGCAAGGGGTCTTCCAGGCTGAGGTAGAAACGGGACGAACCCGGATCGCCCTGACGACCTGATCGGCCACGCAACTGGTTGTCGATGCGGCGCGATTCATGGCGCTCGGTGGCAATGATGCGCAAGCCCCCCAGGCCCACCACTTCGTCATGGTCCTTTTGCCACTGCACGCGCATGGCCTGAGTCTGTGTGGCAAGAGTCGAAGCGTCCAAACCTTCTTGGGCAGCCAGCGTGGCGATGGCCTTGTCCACATTGCCTCCAAGAACAATGTCCGTGCCACGTCCCGCCATGTTGGTGGCGATGGTGATGGCACCCTTGGCGCCAGCCTGAGCAATGATGTCGGCTTCGCGTTCGTGCTGCTTGGCGTTGAGCACCTGATGCGGCAACTTGGCCTGGGTGAGCAAATGAGAAATCAGCTCAGAGTTCTCAATCGATGACGTGCCGACCAAAACAGGCTGACCGCGGTCATGGCACTCGCGAATGTCTTCTATGGCTGCTTTGTATTTTTCGGCTGTGGTCTTGTAGATTCGGTCAAGTTGGTCTTCGCGACGGCTGGGGCGATTGGGGGGAATGATGACCGTCTCAAGGCCATAAATTTCCTGAAACTCGTAGGCTTCGGTGTCAGCCGTACCCGTCATGCCCGCCAATTTGCCGTACAAGCGGAAATAGTTCTGGAAGGTGATGGACGCGAGCGTTTGATTCTCGGCTTGGATGGCCACGCCCTCTTTGGCTTCCACCGCTTGGTGCAGGCCATCGCTCCAACGGCGGCCCGACATCAAACGACCCGTGAATTCGTCGACGATGACGATCTCTCCGGCTTGAACCACATAGTGTTGATCACGGTGGAACAAATGGTGAGCCCGCAGCGCGGCCATCAGGTGATGCATCAGACCGATGTTGGCAG
>JBEAMY010000124.1:0-3075 GCA_041165725.1 Pseudomonadota bacterium | reverse complement strand
GCTGGATCTGGATGCCATCTTGTTGACCCGCAGTGAAGAAGGCATGACGCTCTTTGACCAGCAAGGCCAGTTGCATGTGGCGGCACAAGCCCGTGAGGTCTTCGATGTCACTGGCGCTGGCGACACCGTGATTGCTGCGCTGGCCTCGCTGATGTCGGTGGGCTTAGACCTGCGACAAGCCATGCCCTGGGCCAACAAGGCCGCTGGCATTGTGGTGGGCAAGTTTGGAACTGCGAGTGTGACGCCTGAGGAGCTATTCGAATGACCATTGTTGTGACGGGTGCTGCTGGATTCATCGGCTCCAACCTCATCGCCGGCCTCAATCAACGGGGCATCACCGACATCATTGCGGTGGATGACCTCACCGACGGCTCAAAGTGCCAAAACTTGGCCGACTTGCAGATCGTGGATTACGTCGATTCCGGCGAGTTCTACGACCTCCTCGATCAACGCGCTTATGGGCGCATCGAAGCCGTGTTTCACGAAGGTGCTTGCAGCGACACCATGCAAACCGATGGCCGCTACATGATGAACAACAACTATGCGGTGTCGTGCCAGTTGTTCAACGCATGTCGCGATCAAAAGATCAGGCTGCTTTACGCTTCATCCGCAGCGACTTACGGTGGCTCCACTCGATTCGAAGCCGTACCTGCCAATGAGCGCCCGCTCAATGTCTACGGCTACTCCAAGTTGTTGTTTGATCAGCGCCTTCGGCATTTGTGCGGTACGGATTTTTCTGGTGCTCCCATGCAATTGGTGGGTTTTCGTTACTTCAATGTCTACGGCCCACGCGAGCAACACAAAGGCCGCATGGCCAGCGTGGCGTTTCACCAGTTCAACCAGTTTCGTCAGGAAGGACAGGTCAAACTGTTTGGCGCATACGGTGGCTATGAGGCGGGCGAGCAAGTGCGTGACTTCATCCATGTCGACGACGTGGTCGCGATCAACCTCTGGTTTTTTGATCACCCCGAATTCAGCGGCCTCTTCAATCTGGGCACTGGGCGTGCCGAGCCCTTCAACACCGTGGCTTTGTCAGTGATCCGTTCGCTGACCGCGCCTGCTGGGGCAGCGATTGCCAGCGCCAAAGATGCGTTCAAGCTAGGACACCTGAGCTATGTGCCCTTCCCTGAAGCATTGGTGGGCAAATACCAATGCTTCACCCAAGCCGACATGCAGTGGATGCAGCGCTTGGGTTGCAGCCACCAGTTCAGCGATGTGTCGACTGGGGTGAGCCGCTACATGCAGTGGCTGTCATCGCGCGTGTGATCGCATTGGTTCAAAGTTGATCAAGCTCGTCCATAGCCGCCACCGCCAGGTGTGCTGATCTCAAACACATCGCCGGCTTGCATTTCGACGCTGCCAATGTGGGTCAAGGTTTCAACCTGACCATTGGCACGGATCACACGGTTCATTCCAGGCTGACCTGGTAAGCCACCTTCGAGCCCATAACCCGAATGAATGCGACCGTTGGAGAGGATGCTGGCCGTCATCTTTTCCAGGAATTGAATTCGCCTCACGCCACCGTTGCCCCCCGGCCATCGGCCTGCGCCACCGGAGTCCGCGCGGATGCGGTATTCGAGCAAACGAACTGGAAAACGAAACTCCAAGACTTCGGGATCTGTCATTCTTGAATTGGTCATGTGGGTTTGAACGACTGAAGTGCCCGCAAAACCGCCCACCACCTGGCCTTGGGCATCGAGCACAGGCCCTGCACCGCTGCCACCCGATATGGTTTCGTAGTACTGATGCTTGGCATTGCCAAAGGTGAAGTTGTTGACCGTGGGCTGGCTGGACGCAACAAGCCCCAATGCCGCACACAAGGCATTGGTGATGCACGTTGAAGTCTCGACATTGCCCGCCACCACCGAAGCCGGCGGTTGCGGGTCCAACATGGAGCCCTGTGGGATGCGGACTTCAATCGGTTTGAGACAGCCTGCGTTGAGCGGGATGTCGTCTTCAACCAGCGTCCTGAACACATAAAGCACAGCGGCCATGCACACTGCGCGGGGCGCATTGAAGTTGTTGGTTTGCTGGGGTGATGTGCCTGCAAAGTCCACCACAGCGGTGCGTTGCTTGGCGTCCAGTGAAATCGACACCGCAATGCGTGCGCCATTGTCCAAAGGCATGACAAAGGACTGGGTGTGCGCATTGGCTTGCCCTGCAAAGCGGCGCACCAGTTGCACGATGGCCCGCCTGACCGACTCTTCGGCGTTGTCTTGCACGTGTTGCATGTAGGCCAGCACCACCTCAAGACCGAATTCGTCGACCATGCGACCGAGTTCTTGAACGCCTTTTTCGTTGGCCGCAATTTGCGCCTTGAGGTCTGCCAAATTTTGATCGGGGTTGCGGCTGGGGTAAGGCCCGCTGGCAAGCAATTCACGCATGGCCTGCTCACGCAATTGCCCTGCCTCGACGAGTTTGAAGTTCTGGATCTGAACGCCTTCTTCGTCGATGTGGGTTGAAAACGGTGGCATGGAGCCAGGTGAGATGCCACCAATGTCGGCATGGTGGCCGCGCGAGCCCACATAAAACACGGGCTGCGCCTCATCGCCCAAAAACACGGGCGTGATGACGGTCACGTCGGGCAAATGCGTGCCACCGTGATACGGGTCGTTGAGCACATAGACATCGCCTCGTTGCATGCGCCCCTGGTTCTCGCGGATCACGGTCTGAATGCTCTCGCCCATGGAGCCCAGATGAACCGGCATGTGGGGCGCGTTGGCAATCAGCTGGCCTTGCTGGTTGAAGAGGGCACAAGAGAAATCCAGCCGCTCCTTGATGTTGACCGAATGGGCGGTGTTTTGCAGCTGCAAGCCCATTTGCTCGGCAATGTTCATGAAGAGGTTGTTGAAGACCTCGAGCAAGACGGGATCGACGCGCGTGCCCACGGCATGGCTCAGGGTCCTGGCCTCGATGCGACGCAACACCAGGTGGTGCAAGGCGGTGAGCTGGGCTTGCCAGCCGGGCTCCACCACCGTGGTTGCCGTGCGCTCCACGATGACAGCCGGTCCGGTCACGCGTTCACCGGCTTCTAAATCGTCGCGCCGCACCAGGCGGGCATCGAGCCAGTGCCCC
>JBEAMY010000123.1:0-8766 GCA_041165725.1 Pseudomonadota bacterium | reverse complement strand
CAAGATGAGGGCGTGGATGTCGTGGGTGCCTTCGTAGGTGTTGACCACCTCAAGGTTGACCAAGTGACGGGCCACACCAAACTCATCGCTGATGCCGTTGCCGCCCATCATGTCGCGGGCCGTGCGGGCGATGTCCAGCGATTTGCCACACGAATTGCGTTTGAGGATGGAGGTGATCTCCACCGCCGCCGTGCCCTCGTCCTTCATGCGACCCAAGCGCAAACAGCCTTGCAGACCCAATGCGATTTCGGTTTGCATGTCGGCGAGTTTTTTCTGGATGAGCTGATTGGCCGCGAGTGGGCGACCAAACTGCTCGCGGTCCAGCGTGTACTGGCGTGCGGTGTGCCAGCAGTACTCGGCTGCACCCAATGCGCCCCAAGCGATGCCATAGCGCGCGCTGTTGAGGCAAGTGAAGGGGCCTTTCAAGCCTTGCACTTCGGGGAAGGCGTTTTCTTCGGGACAGAACACGCCGTCCATCACGATCTCGCCGGTGATGGATGCGCGCAAACCCACCTTGCCGTGAATGGCGGGTGCGCTCAAACCTGCCATGCCTTTTTCGAGCACAAAGCCACGGATGGGGCCGACTGCGCCAGATTCGCTGACCTCTTTGGCCCACACCACAAACACGTCGGCAATGGGGCTGTTTGAAATCCACATCTTGCTGCCCGAGATCTTGTAGCCGCCAGCCACTTTATGGGCGCGGGTCGCCATGCTGGCGGGGTCTGAGCCGTGGTTGGGTTCGGTCAAACCAAAGCAACCAATCCATTCGCCAGTGGCGAGCTTGGGCAAGTATTTCTTGCGCTGGGCTTCGGTGCCGAACTCAAAAATGGGAACCATGACCAGCGAGGACTGCACGCTCATCATCGAGCGATAGCCGGAATCGACGCGCTCGACTTCGCGGGCGATCAGACCATAGGCCACGTAATTGAGTCCTGGGCCGCCATAGACCTCAGGAATGGTCGGGCCCAAGAGGCCCAACTCGCCCATCTCGCGAAAAATGGCCGGATCGGTTTGCTCGTGACGGAAGGCCTCTTTGACGCGGGGCATGAGTTTGTCCTGACAGTAAGCGGCTGCAGCCTCTTGGATCAGGCGTTCGTCTTCGGTGAGTTGCTGGGAAAGCAGGAAGGGGTCTTCCCATTGGAATTTGGCTTTGCTCATGTGCGTGAACCGTCGAAGAGTTGAAATTGAAAAGGTGCAGGCGCAATTATGGATTCGCGCGAAATGATTCTGGGCGAAGGGGTATTGCAGGTGACAGACCGCATTGGCGGGCAGTAAGTGGACATGGGCACCGTTTCAGGCCTTGATCACCGCCGTCGCCTCGATCTCGACCAAGGCTTCGTCCTCCACCAAAGCGCTGACCACCACCATGGCCATGGCCGGAAAGTGCTTGCCCAAGACCTCGCGATAGGCCTGACCCACCTCACGCTGGCGAGCAACGTATTCGCGCTTGTCGGTGACGTACCAAGTCAACCTCACGATGTCGGTGGCCTGGCCGCCTGCGGCTTGCACCACATCGAGGATGTTGCGAAGCGCCTGCTTCATCTGCCCGATGAAGTCGTGGGTCTCAAATTGTTGCTGGGCGTTCCAGCCAATTTGTCCGCCCACGTACAAGGTGCCGTTGCTGGCCAGCACGCCATTGGCATAGCCTTTGGCGGGCAGCCAGCCCTGGGGTTGAATCACTTGGTGCATGGTGGCTTACTCCTCAATTCAGTCCATTTAATTGGGGTCAGGTTCAGTTTTTTGTGCCGTCGTGTGCCGGTGCGGCAGCTTGCATCGCTTGCAAAAGCTCGGGAGGCCAAGCGGTGGACTTGAGCGGTTGCAACTGCACACACACCAGCGTCACTGCCGCCTGCCAGCGCAACTCGCCCTGGCACAGCGCTTGAATGCGAAGTCCCACGCGCTTGTGCCTGAGCGACTCAAGGTGCAGCGCCAACTCCAGCACTTCGCCAAGCCGACACGCTTTGTTGAATTCAACTTGCAGCGTGACGGTGGGAACGCCCATGGCCATCTCGCCGTGCAAGCGCGCGAAGGGGCAACCGAGTTGATCGAACCAGGCCTCGACCACGTTGTTGATCATCTCGACCAGGCGGGGATAAAACACGATGCCCGCCGGGTCGCAGTGGGCAAAGATCACCGGCACGCGGTGCGAAAAAACCGGTGTAGTGCTGGGGTCGTGGTCAAACAGGCGTTGGGGTGACATGGGGCACCGTCACTGACTGTCGCGCAATCTGAAGCGCTGGATCTTGCCGGTGGCCGTTTTGGGCAACTCTTTGGCAAAGATGACCTTGCGCGGGTATTTGTAGGGCGCGATGGTGGCTTTGACGTGTTCTTGCAGCGTGCGCACCATGGCGTCGCTGGGCAAGTCGGCGTCGCCCAGCACCACGTGCGCACAAACAATCGCACCGCGCTCGGCATCGGGCTCACCCACGACCGCACACTCCTTCACAGAAGGATGGCGCAACAAGGCCGCCTCCACTTCGGGACCGGCGATGTTGTAACCCGCAGAGATGATCATGTCGTCGTTGCGTGCCGCAAATCGAAAGTGCCCCGACTCATCTTGAATGAAGGTATCGCCCGTGATGTTCCAGCCGCCTTCCACATATTTTTTCTGGCGATCATCGTTGAGGTAGCGACAACCCGTAGGGCCACGCACCGCGAGGCGGCCCATGGTGCCACGGGGCACTTCACGGCCGTCGTCGTCGACCACCTTGGCCTCATAGCCCGCAACCGGTTTGCCCGTCACGCCCGCATGGCTGTCGCCAAAGCGGTTGGTGATGAAGATGTGCAGCATCTCGGTGGAGCCAATCCCGTCGAGCATGGGCTTGCCGGTCTTGGCCAACCACTCTTCATACACCGGTGCGGGCAAGGTTTCGCCCGCCGACACGGCCGCGCGCAAGCTTGAGAGGTCTGCGCCTTCTTCCATGGCTCTTAGCATGACGCGATAGGCCGTCGGCGCGGTGAAGCACACCGTGGCTTTGTGCTTTTGAATGATCTCGATGAGGTTGGGCGGTGTGGCGTTTTCAAGCAGCACCGCACATGCGCCAAATCGCAAGGGAAAGACCGCCAGGCCGCCCAAACCAAACGTGAATGCGAGCGGCGGCGAGCCCACGAACACATCTTTGTCGGTGACTTGCAGCACCTCTTTGGCGTAGCCATCGGCGACGATGAGCAAGTCGCGGTGAAAGTGCATGGTGGCTTTGGGCTTGCCCGTGGTGCCCGAGGTGAAGCCCAGCAAAGCCACATCATCGCGCCCGGTTTGGACGGCATCGAAGTGAACGGGTTTTTCAAGGGCCATGCGGTCGAGTTCGGCATCGTGGTTGGCCGTGCCGTCAAAGCCCACCACTTTCTTGAGAAAGCGAGAGTCTTTGGCGCAAGCAACCAACTCGTCCATGAGCCGCGTGTCGCACAGCGCAAGGCCAATCTCGGCAATGTCAACGATGGCGCTGAGTTCCATCGCGCGCAACATGGGCATGGTGTTCACGGCCACGCCACCGGCTTTGGTGACTGCCAACCAGACCGCCACCATGGCTGGGTTGTTGGCCGATCGGACCAACACCCGCTGTCCGGGCTTGAGGCCAAAGTCCTCCACCAGCACATGCGCGATGCGGTTGCTCCAGTCTGCAAGTTCTTTGTAGGTTCGGCGTCGGCCATTGCCCACCAAAGCGGTGTGGTCGCCAAAGCCTTTGGCCACCATGGCGTCGCTCAACTCATGCCCCGCATTGATGCGATCGGGATAGGGGAATCGGTCCAATAAAAAGTCGGGCCATTGGTCGGCCGGGGGCAAATGGTCCCTGGCAAAGGTATCGACATGGGCTGTGGGTCCAAGCATGAGGGGCTCCTTTCAGGTTGAGCTCAAGGCATGGCGGGCAATGACCACCCGCTGAACATCGCTTGCGCCTTCGTAGATGCGCAAGGCCCGGATGTCGCGATAGAGGTGCTCGACCACCGAGCCAGTTTTGACGCCATCGCCACCGTGCAGCTGCACCGCCATGTCGATGACTTTTTGCGCTTCTTCCGTGGCAAAGAGTTTGGCCATGGCCGCTTCGCGCGAGACGCGAGCAGCACCCTGGTCTTTGGTCCAAGCCGCTCTGTAAACCAACAAGGCTGAGGCATCCACGGCAAGAGCCATGTCAGCGATGTGGCCTTGAACCATTTGCAATTCGGCCAAGGCCTGGCCCGCAATGCGGCGGGTGTTGACGCGCTGAACGGCTTCATCAAGTGCGCGTCGGGCAAAGCCCAGCGCCGCCGCCGCGACGGTGGAGCGAAACACATCGAGCACCGACATGGCGATGCGAAAACCTGCGCCCGGCTCACCAATGCGCGCCTGAACCGGCACACGGCATCCGGCAAACCGCAAGCGCGCCAAAGGATGGGGCGCAATCGTTTCCAAGCGCTCCACCACCGCCAAACCCGGCGTGTTGGCCGGCACCCAAAATGCCGACAAGCCTTTGGCCCCAGGCCCCTCGCCAGTGCGCGCAAACACGGTGTAGCCATCGGCAATGCCACCGTTGGAGATCCAGGTCTTCTCACCGTCGAGCACGTAGTGGTCGCCTTCTTGTCGTGCCGTCATGGTGCTGTTGGCCACGTCTGAGCCCGACTGCGGTTCGGTCAGGGCAAATGCAGTGATGGCCTGTCCCTGGCGACTCTTGCGCAAGACCTCGCGCTGCTGCGCATTGCCAAAGAGCGACAACGCACCCGTTCCCAGCCCTTGCATGGCAAAGGCAAAGTCAGCAAGCCCGTGATGGCGCGCCAGCGTATCGCGAATCAGGCAAAGGCTTCGCACGTCCAAGGCCGTGTCGGGCTGGTCGGGGTCAACAGCGCTGTAGCGCAACCAACCGCCTTGTCCCAAAGCGCGCACCCAGGCTTTGGTGACCGCGTCGGCATCGTGCGGGTCTTGTTCTTGGGCGATGCGCTCGCTTGCTTGGTGCGCCCATGCATCAAGTTCGCGCGCCAGTTGGCGATGCGTGTCATTGAAAAAAGGCCAGTCCAAAAATTGAAGGTCAGCCATGGCGTGTCCTTTGTGATTTCTTTTGCTTGACTTTGGATCAGTTGCCTTCAAACACCGGGGTTTGCTTGGCCACAAAGGCGTGATAGGCGCGATGGAAGTCTTGCGTTTGCATGCAAATCGCTTGCGCCTGGGCCTCGGCCTCGATGGCTTGTTCGAGGGCCATGTTCCATTCATGGTTGAGCTGGGTCTTGGTCATCATGTGCGCAAAGTTGGGGCCTTCGGCGATGCGCTTGGCCAGCGTCTGAGCCTGTTCGAGCAAGGCCTCAGGCGCGTGCAAGGCGTTGTAAAAGCCCCAGGCCAAACCTTCGTCGGCCTTCATGGCGCGACCGGTGTAGAGCAAGTCCGCAGCGCGGCCCTGACCAATGAGTCGGGGCAACACCGCACAAGCGCCCATGTCGCAACCGGCCAAACCCACGCGGGTGAATAAAAACGCCACCTTGGCGCGTTCGGTGCCCAGCCTCAGGTCTGAGGCCATCGCTGCGATGGCGCCCGCTCCGGCGCACACACCGTCAACCGCCGCAATGATGGGCTTGCCGCAATGCAGCATGGCCTTGACCAGATCGCCCGTCATGCGGGTAAAGCGCATCAAACCCGTCATGTCCATGCGCGTGAGCGGGCCGATGATGTCGTGCACATCGCCGCCCGAGCAAAAGTTGCCCTCGTTGCTGGCCCACACCACCACATCGATCTCGTTGGAATACGCCAGCGCCCTGAACCAGTCGCGCAGTTCGGCATAGCTGTCGAAGGTGAGCGGGTTTTTCCGTTCAGGGCGCTTGAGGCGGATCGTGGCAATGCGCCCATCCAGTGACAACTCAAAGTGCTCTGGCGTGAGTGAGAGTGCGTTGCGCCCAACGGGGTTGAAGTCAAAAGGCTGTTCAGTGGGATTCATGGTGGATCTCTTCGAAAGGGTTGTCGCGAAATAGGCCTTGCTTGAGCATGCCCAGCAAGTCGTTCAGTTGCAGCTGTTGATCGGTGCTGAGCGATGACATCAAGCCAATCACCCATTGCTCATGGGCCTTGGCCATGGTCTCAAAAGTGGCGCGGCCTTGTTCGGTCATGCAGACGCGAAATGAGCGTCGGTCGCTGGGCGATGTGCTGCGCGTGACCATGTGTTCTTTTTCAAGTTGGTCGACGATGGCCGTGACATTGCCACCGGTGACCATCATTCGACGCGACAACTCGCCCATGGTGAGTCCTTCGCTTTCGCGTTCGAGTTGCGCCATGAGGTCAAAGCGCGGCAAGGTGATGTCAAAGTCTTCTCGCAATCGCTGGCGCACAGTGTCTTCCATGCGGATGGTTGTGCTGAGCAGGCGCAACCACAGGCGCAGCGATGTGTGGTGCGCGTCATGCAAGCGGTTTTCAAGGTCGGCGGTGAGCACGTCGTTCATGGCCTTGCCCTCTGTCTCACTGGTCTGCGCCATCGGCCAGGCTGGCTTGACGCAGGCCTTCTTGGCGAGCAGCCTCGATTTGGCCCTGGATCTGGGCTTTCTCGCGCGCAAAGTTGGCCTCCATTTGTGCCTTGGCCGAGCGGTATGCCTTGGGCCAGGCCACAGGTGTGAAACCGATTCGCGCCGCTTCACTCAAGGTCCACGCCGGGTTGGCCAGATGAGGGCGGGCCACGGCACACAAATCGGCGCGTCCCGCCGCAATCACGCTGTTGACGTGATCGGCTTCGCTGATGGCGCCCACCGCGATCGTCGCGATGCCGGCCTCTTGGCGCACGCGGTCTGCAAATGGCGTTTGGAACATCCGGCCAAACGTGATTTTTTCTTTCTTGCTGACCTGGCCTGACGAGCAGTCGATGAGGTCGGCCCCTGCGGCCTTGAAGGCTTTGGCAATTTCAACGGCATCGGCAGGCGTGATGCCGCCTTCCACCCAATCGTGCGCCGATATGCGAACCGACATGGGCAAGTGCTCTGGCCATTCGGCACGCACAGCCTTAAAGACCTCCAGCGGATAGCGCAGCCGGTTTTCCAAACTGCCGCCGTAGTCGTCGTTGCGTTGGTTGGTGATGGGGCTGATGAAGCTGGAGAGCAAATAGCCGTGGGCGCAGTGCAGTTCCAGCCAATCGAATCCGGCTTGGGCCGCTCGCCTTGTTGCGGCCACAAAGTCGGCCTTGACCTGATCCATGTCGGCACGGTTCATGGCTTTGGACCATGCGCTTTCACCTTCGAGGTATTGCTGAGGCGAGGCTGAAATCAGCGGCCATGCGGGCTCAGCGCCTTTGGGGTCCAAGGGTTTATCGATGCCATCCCAGGCGCGCCGCGTGGCGCCCTTGGCACCAGCGTGCCCGATTTGAACGGCCATTTTGGCGTCGGTGTGGTCGTGGACCCAACTGGTGATGCGCTTCCAGGCCTGGGTCTGCTCATCGTTCCAGAGACCCGGGCAACCGGGCGTGATTCGAGCGTCGGGGCTGACGCATGTCATCTCGGCGAACACCATGCCCGCGCCTCCCATGGCGCGTGCGCCCAAGTGAACCAGGTGGTAGTCGCCGGGCAAGCCGTCCTGCGCCGAGTACTGCGCCATGGGCGATACCACCACCCGGTTTTTGAGCGTCACCGAGCGCATGCGATAGGGCGTGAACATGGGGGGCGTGGCCACGACTGGCGCTTGAGTTTGGGTTTGCTCGGCAGCGCGTTGGGCAAACCATTGTTCATAGCCTTCTAACCAGGCCTTATCGCGCAAGCGCAGGTTTTCGTGCCCAATGCGCTGGCTGCGCGTGAGCATGGAATACATGAACTGATCGGGATCGAGTTGGTCGCAATAGCGCGATCCGCAAACCTCAAACCATTCCATCGCATTCCATGCGGCGTTTTGAATCCGCAATGTGTCCACGCTGCGAACGGCTTGGTATTGAGCCAGCACCTGTCCGAGTTGCTCGGGCTTGTCGCCCATGGTTTTGAATTGGCGAACCAACTCGATGGCATCTTCAAACGCGAGTTTGGTGCCTGAGCCGATGGCGAAATGGGCGGTGTGAACGGCGTCGCCCATCAGCACCACATGGCTGCCCTTGGGGTTCTTGACCCACCAGTTTTCGCAGACCACCCGTTGGAAGTTCAACCATGCAGAACCGCGCAAGTGGCGCGCATTGGTCATCAGCTTGTGGCCTTGCAAGTTGTCGGCAAACAGTTTTTCGCAAAAGGCGATGGACTGGGTTTGATCGGCTTTGTCCAAACCGTGCGCCAGCCACACGTGCTCGGGGCATTCCACGATGAAGGTCGTGGTCTTGTCATCGAACTTGTAGATGTGGGCTTGAAACCAGCCGTGCTCGGTTTTCTGGAAATCAAAGGTGAAGGCATCGTACAAACGATGGGTGCCCAACCAGATGTAGCGATTGGGGCGCACCACGATGTCGGGCTTGAAGTGCGCTTGGTACTTGTTGCGGATGGTCGAGTTGATGCCATCGCTGGCGATGATGAGATCGGCATCGGGGTATTCGTCATCCGAAGTGGCCTCGTGCTCGAACACCAACTCCACGCCCAACTGCTCACAGCGCGCTTGAAGGATGTTGAGCAATTTCTTGCGCCCAATGCCCACAAAGCCATGCCCACCCGAGCGGATGGTTCGGCCTTTGAACAACAACTCGATGTCGTCCCAGTGGTTGAAGGCTTGCTGGATCTCGTCTGCTGTGGGCTTGTCCCACAAGCGCATGTTGTCCATGGTCGCGTCCGAAAACACCACGCCCCAGCCAAAGGTGTCATAGGCCTTGTTGCGCTCAACCACTTTGATCCGATGGGCGGGGTTGAGCTGCTTCATCA
>JBEAMY010000122.1:0-6130 GCA_041165725.1 Pseudomonadota bacterium | reverse complement strand
CCGGCCACATTCATTAGAATGAAACTGTGTCCTACCTCAACGCCGACCTGCACTGCCATTCTGTTGTCTCTGACGGCACGCTCACGCCCACTGCGTTGGCCCATCGGGCCAAAGGCAACGGGGTTGAACTGTGGGCCCTGACCGATCACGATGAAATTGGCGGTTGTGCAGAAGCCGCTCAAGCCGCCCAAGCACTGGGCATGGCCTACCTCAGCGGCGTTGAAATCTCAGTGACTTTTGCCGGCAAGACGGTGCACATCGTTGGTCTGGGCTTTGACGCCACCGACCCGCGCATGGTCAGCGGCTTGTCGCAAACGCGGGGCGGTCGAGGCCAACGCGCCCAAGACATGGCCGAACAGTTGGCCCAAGTCGGCATCAAAGGCGCTTACGAAGGCGCTCTGCGCTACGCAGGCAATCCCGAACTCATTTCTCGCACGCACTTCGCCCGCTTTTTGGTGGAAAGCGGCGTGTGCAAAGAAACGCATGAAGTCTTTCGACGCTTCCTGACCGAAGGCAAGCCCGGCTTTGTGCCCCATCGCTGGGCCAATCTGGGTGACGCCGTGCGTTGGATTCGCGAAGGCGGCGGCATGGCCATCGTGGCTCACCCCGCACGGTATGGATTCACCCCCACCGAAGAGTTCGCCCTCTTCTCTGAATTCAAACAGCACGGAGGCGAGGGTGTGGAAGTCCTCACCGGCTCGCACACCTCGCAAGAGGCCATCAACTACGCACAAGTGGCGCGCGAATTTGGGCTGGCCGCCTCAAGGGGCAGCGACTTCCACAGCCCGGAAGAAAGCCACACCGATCTGGGCACCTTGCCTTGGCTTCCCGGTGACCTCACGCCAGTGTGGGATCGCTTGGCCGATCGGATTCAGCACTGAGCATGACGCTGAACCCCAAATCCGCGACTTGGTTATCGGGCGTAGCGTTCACCCTGGGGGCCATGGCCTCTTTTGCGGTGCTCGACACCACCAGCAAATTCCTGTTGCAAACCCAGCCAGTGATGCTGCTGATTTTTGTGCGCTATTTGGTTCAGTCGACTTTGACCACGGCCTACCTGGTGCCCATGCGCGGATTGAAATTGATCAAAACACAGATGTTGGGCTGGCAAGTTTTAAGGGGCTTGTTGCTGGTGGCCTGCAGCCTCATGGCGGTGCTGAGCTTCATGCGGATGCCGCTGGCCGAATTCGCCTCCGTGGTGTTGATCACGCCGCTGGTGGTGACCTTGTTGGCGCGATTTTTCTTGCGCGAACACGTGCCCGCCTTTCGGTGGCTGTGCGTCTTCACGGGCTTGCTGGGTGCGCTCATCATTGTTCGTCCGGGGGGTAGCCTCAATTGGTTCAACATGTGGCTGCCACTCATGCTGGTGATCGCCAATTCGCTGTTCCAGATCCTGACCTCACGGATGACGCGCACCGAAGACCCGTTGACCATCCACTTCTACACCGGCTGGGTGGGCACATTCATCGCTGGCTTGGCCATGGGCAATCCCGGCGAACTCCACATTCCCATGAACACTTGGCTGCTGTTGTTCTTCAGCGGCGCGCTGGGCGCGTTTGCCCATTACTTGCTGATCCTGGCTTACTCACGCGCACCGGCGAGCCAACTCACGCCGTTCATGTACTCCAACATCGTCTTCACCGCACTGTGTGGCTGGCTGGTGTTTTCTGAAATGCCCCAAGGCCTGGCCTTGGTGGGGATGGGCCTGATCGCGGTGTCGGGCATTGCTGCGGGCGTTCATGCCGCCTACCGACAAGCCCCTTGAGTTTCTTTCAGACCTTCCGTACGACAATGTCGCATGGCCCAATGGTTTTCTCTCCACCCCGACAACCCTCAACCGCGACTGATTCAACAAGCGGTGCAGCTCCTGCGCAAAGGGGGCGTGTTGGCGGTGCCCACCGATTCTTGCTATGCGCTGGTGTGCCACCTCGATGACAAAGATGCGGTCAACGCCATTCGCCGCTTGCGCGGTGTGGACGACCGCCATCACCTCTCGCTGCTGTGCCGCGACCTGAGTGAACTGGCCAACCATGCCCGCATGAACAACGCCCAGTTCAAGTTGGTCAAACAGCACACGCCCGGGCCCTTCACTTTTTTGCTGGAAGCGACCAAAGAAGTGCCGCGCCGCGTTTGCCATCCCCACCGCAAAACCATTGGCACCCGCTTGCCCGACCACCCCACGACGCTGGCCTTGCTTGAAGCGCATGGCGAAGCCTTGATCGCCTCGACCCTGATCCCCAAAGGCGAGCACGACCCCCTAAACGATGCCCAAGCGATTCGCGAACGCTACGAGCACGAACTCGCCGCCGTGCTGGAAGCCGGGTCTTGCTCGAACGAACCCACGACGGTGATCGACCTCACCCCCATGGCCACTGGCGACGACTGGGTGCTGATCCGACAGGGTCGCGGCCAGTTGCAGTGAGAGAATCCGCGCCGTGGACATCGCCGCTTTGATTCAAACCCTTTCCGTTTACGCCTTGCCCGTGGTGTTCGCCATCACCCTGCACGAAGCGGCGCATGGCTATGTGGCCAACAAGCTGGGCGACCCCACTGCGGCCATGCAGGGGCGCGTCACGCTCAATCCCTGGCCTCACATCGATTTGTTGGGCACGGTCATCATGCCCTTGGCGCTTTACCTCACCACTCAGGGTCAATTTTTGTTTGGCTATGCCAAGCCCGTACCCGTGGATTGGCGCAATCTGGGCCACCCCAAACGCGACATGGCCTGGGTGGCTTTGGCGGGTCCCGCTTCAAACTGGCTTCAAGCCTTGTTGTGGGCGCTGTTGGCCAATGCGCTGATTCTCCTCAGCATCAACGAGCCCTTCTGGCTCAAAGTCTGCGAAGCGGGTCTGCGGGTCAACCTGGTGATGTTTGCCTTCAACCTGTTCCCACTGCCTCCGTTGGACGGGGGGCGCATTTTGGTGGGTCTGTTGCCTTGGCGTGCGGCTGTGGCGGTCTCGCGCATTGAGCCCTACGGTTTTTATGTGGTCCTGGCCCTGGTGTTGCTTGACGTGGTGAGTGAATGGTGGCTCAAGCCCCTGATGTCGCTCACTTTGCAAAGCCTCGAATGGGTGTTGTGGCCTTTGATTGGGAGTTTTCATTGATGCAAGAGCGCGTGTTGTCGGGCATGCGGCCAACTGGTGCACTGCACCTGGGTCACTATCACGGTGCCCTGAAAAACTGGGTCCGCCTGCAATCTCAAATGGCTTGTTTTTACTTTGTCGCCGACTGGCACGCCTTGACCACGCACTACGAGGACCGCGAGGTCATCGAGGCGAATGTGTATGAAATGGTCATCGACTGGTTGGCCGCTGGTTTGGACCCCGAGCAGTGCACGCTGTTTTTGCAAAGCCGCATCCCCGAGCATGCCGAACTCTTCACGCTTTTGGCCATGGGCACGCCGCTGGGCTGGCTGGAACGCGTGCCCACCTACAAAGACCAGCAAGAAAAGCTCAAGGACAAAGACCTGTCCACCTATGGCTTTTTGGGCTATCCGCTGCTCCAAGCAGCAGACATCCTGATCTACAAAGCCAAATGGGTGCCGGTGGGCGAAGACCAAGCCAGCCATGTGGAGCTCACCCGCGAAGCCGCACGCCGCTTCAACCACCTGTATGGGCGCGAGCCTCACTTCGAAGAAAAAGTGCAGGCGGCCCTGGCCAAATTGCCCAAAGACTCAGCCAAACGGCTTGAGAAATCCCGCAAGTCCTTTCAAGAAGCTGGCGACGCCAAGGCCTTGGAAGGCGCGATGGGCTACGTGGCCAGCGCGGCTGAACTCGATGCCCACGACCGTGAACGCTTGGTGGCCTACCTCAAGGGAACGGGCAAGCAGATCCTGGTTGAGCCTCAGGTTTTGCTGACCGAAGCCAGTCGCTTGCCGGGGCTTGACGGCGCCAAGATGAGCAAGAGCTACGGCAACGCCATCGCCATCCGCGAAGACAAGGCCAGCATCGAACACAAGGTGCGCCGCATGCCCACCGATCCGGCCCGCATTAAACGCACCGATCCGGGCGACCCAGCGCGCTGCCCGGTTTGGCAGTTCCATCAGGTTTACAGCGACGCCACCACCCGAGAATGGGTAGAAAAGTCTTGCAAAAGCGCAGGCATTGGTTGCCTGGAATGCAAGCAACCCGTGATCGATGGCATCTTGCGCGAACAGCAACCCATGCTGGAACGGGCAGAACAATTCATTACGAAACCCGCCATTGTTCGTGATATCGTTCACAATGGCACCTCAAAGGCCAGGGCAGTTGCACAAGAAACGATGAACGATGTGCGAAACGCCATGGGCTTGTCATATTGAACAAAAACGGAGAACCCGATGAGCATTTATGTGATTGATGACCATCCCCTGGTGCGCCAGGCTCTGGCCATGCTGTTGCGTCGCATCAAGCCCTCGGCTAAGGTGGTTGAGCTCGAAAAATTCAGCGAACTCAAGCCTGCGCTGATCAAACACGGTGAACCTGAACTCTTTGTGCTCGATCTTCTGTTGCCCGGTGTTCGTGGCGCCAGTGGCATTCACGAGGTCAAGACCATGTACCCCGAAACCCCCTTGGTGGTGGTGTCGGCCATGCCCTCTGGCGAAGCGCGCGACGCTTGCTTAGAAGCCGGCGCAGACATGTACCTCGAAAAATCCACAGACTCTGCAGAAATTTCTCAGGTCTTCCAAGACATGCTGGGTTTGAGCGAAGTCGACGATGACGGCGAAGTCCCCGTTGGCGAGGTCAAGCTCTCCAAGCGTCAAAAGCAGCTCATCCTCATGCTCGACCGTGGCCTGTCCAACCGCGACATCGCTGCCGAGCTCAACATCAGCGAACACACGGTCAAGGTTCACCTCTGGCGTCTGTTCCGCCGCATTGGGGTCAAGAGCCGCACCCAGACCCTGCACTACGCACGCAGCCACGGTCTGTTGATGTCCTGATCAGGGCAAGGGGCCCGCAATCTTGAGGGTCACCTTGGGCTGGCCCTGCAGTGAAACCGCCGATTGGCTGGCGCCCCACTCTCCCGGCTGGGCCAGCGCTTGGCCAGTCCCCGAAATCCTTGCACTCACTTTGGCCTCTTTAGCGTCCACCGGTGCCATGCCTTGGGCCATGACCATGCTGGGGTCCAGCAGCACTTTGGCCGGCAATGCCGCCACCGTGGTTCGGTTCACCGCCAGCGGCATTCGCGAACCGGCGGCCTGGGCGTAAACAAACACCACATCAGAAGGCTTGTGCTTGGCCTTGGCCTCTGGGCTGAGGTCCACGCTGACTTCGATGCGCCAAGCAGGAGCTGGTGATGGAGCTTGTGCAGGGGTTTTGGCCACGGCTGTCTCAGCCTCTTGTTGCAAGGGTGGCTTGCCCTGCTCGGCACGCGCCTGATTGATCGCTTCTCGCACAGCCTGTGCCTCGGCAGAGTCCGCAGGCAAGACCTTGAGGGCCTGCGTCCAATGGCCTTCGGCTTGTGCCCATTCGCCAGCCGAGTAAGAGGCAGAGCCCGCCAAAACATGGCCACCGGGATGCTTGGGGTCGTTGCGCAAGACCGAACGGATCAAGGCCCAAGGTTCGCCGTCGAAGCGGCCCGATTGCTTTTGAGCCAACAACTCGGCCCGCTCCAAAGTGACTTCAGTGCTGGGCGCAATGGCGGCGGCCTTGTCCAAAGCTTCAAGGCCCGCGTCCCACTGACCTCGCGCACGCTCGACCCGCGCCAGCATCAACCAGCCCTGAGCCTGGGAGGGGTCTTGCTTGAGTTTGTCGCGCAAGCCCTCGGCCATTTCTGCCAACTGCTGGGGCGAGACTGCGTCTTCGGCCTGTGTCGATTGAAAGGCTTCGGGAATGATGGCCATGGGACGCCCCAGTAAGCCATAGCCCAAGATCGACAACACGGGAACCAGAATGAGCGTGCCCCAAGCCAAACCGCGTCCTCGGCTTTGCACCACAGGCGTTTGCCGTGTTGCTCCATGGGGTTGGCCCTTAGCCCGGCTTGCATCACTGACCGAATCGCCGTTTCCAACATGGCCCCCATCGGCCTCGATGTCGGCCAGCAAACGCGACTCCAGCTCGGTCTTGGCGCGTTCGAATTCGGCATCGCTCAACTCGCCCATTTGCCGTTGCGCTTGCAAGTCGGCCAGTTGTTCGCGAAAGACATTGACCAA
>JBEAMY010000121.1:0-3216 GCA_041165725.1 Pseudomonadota bacterium | reverse complement strand
TCAAGATCTGAAACGCTGACCACCTTTCCCAGGTCAATCGACACTGCAGTGCCGTGCCCGATGCGGCTCTTGAAATGAATGACCCAACCCTGCTCGCGAGCAATGCGGTTGGCGCTGTACAAACCCATGCCCCAACCCTCGCGTCGACCAGCTTGCCACAGCGCTTCACTCGCCAGCCTCGCGTGTTGATCTTGTGCGTGGCGAAGCCAAACGGATTCAGACATGCCTTGCCCGGTGTCGATCACTTGAAGCCAGGCATGCCCTTGCCTTTGTCGCAAAGCCAGCAGGATGCGGCCTGCCTTAGGGGTGTGGCGCAAGGCATTGGTGAGCAGATTGCGGATCAATCGCCTGAGCTCATGCTCATTGACACGTGCCCTGAGCGACCGGGTTTGGCATCGCAGCGTCACCATGAGCCGATTGGACAAGGGTCGGTACTCTTGAACCATGTGCTCGAGCAAGGCCTCTAAATCAACATGAGGGCTGGGTGCCAGAGGCTCATCGGTTTGGATGGGCTTTTGCCCTTGCGCAAAATCGTCCAGAGAATCGCTGGCGTGCCTCAAGCTCGACATCACCTCATCGCCTTGAGCGCCCGGCCTGGCCATGAGCAAATCCACGCAAGTGCGAATGCCATTGATGGGCTGCCACAAGTCATGTTGCAACATCGCCAGCCAGACTTGGCGGTCGCGCAAGCGTTGCAGCTCATCACGTTGCTCATCGCGCAGGTTGATCGCGTGTTGCCAGATGGATGCGGCAAACACCATGGCCACCGCCGCACCTTGCATCACATTGGCCCACAACGTGACCTCAACTCGCCAGTCCAGCCAACGGTGCAAGTGGTAGATCAAAGCCGACAAGACATAGATTGACCAAATCAAAATGAGCTGACGGTTTTCCATGTCGGGACGACGGTGATGGGCCCAGACCGCCACGGCCAGCAACACCAGCGCTTGAAAGCTGCCCAGCCACACCAGAGCAAATCGCACCAACCATGGCCAGGTTGGTGCCAACGCGGTGGGGATCAAAATCCACATCGCCATGGTCAGAATCAGGCAGGCGATGACCCAAGTGGGCAGGGTCTTTCTCACTGCAAGAGATGCATGCATCAGGCTCAATACCATCAAAGCCCCATACGCGTTTTGCCCCACCCAACCCCAAAACCAGCGGTCTGTGCCGGGGAACCACCACATGCCCAAACCGCTGACCCACAACATGCCCACCCATTCGGCCAAAGCCATTCCCAACAACAACTGCATCTGCACATGCCAACGGCGCGACCAGTAAGCCAGAGACACCAAAGTCATGGCCATGGGCACCACCAGCAAGACCACCAAGATGGCCGCACTGGTTTTCTCCAGGCTTTGATGATCCAGTAGCTCCATCAATTGCAAGGGAAAGCGAACCCGGTTGTACCCCTTCACTTCGATGAGCAATTCGGTGCTTGAGCGTGGCTCGAAGTTCACCCACCAACTGGGTTGCAAGGTCTGCACCATGGCAGCTGACGATTGGTCGCTGCCCTCTTCCTCCAGCAAGGTCCAATGCCCGGCCTTGCGTCGCCAAACCCTGACCTCATCTTGCGTGGTGGACGGGAACACCAGCACCTTGGTTAGAAGTCTGGGTTCGTGGTTTTGAATCACCAGCCTGGCCCACCGGGGTTCAGGCACCAAGCCGCCGACCTGCGCTTGTTCGTGAGTCAATCGAATGGGTTCGTGCGCTTCGAACCATTCCTGGGCTTGCTGCGGACTCAGGTCGGAGAGGTCTTCAGCCATCACCTCCAGCTTGGGCCACAAAGCCTGAGTGCCTTTTTCAAGCACCAAAGGGCTGCCTGCAGGCGCCGCGTGTGCATGAACGATGAGCAACAGGCCAAAGATCAATTGCAAGATTCGCTGCATGAAGCTCATGTTTTCACCGATCCCAAAGGCCGTGTGTTTTGCCAATTCCAATACAACTGGCACGCATGAGTGCGATTGCGAACGCCCAGTTCACGAAAGACATCGCGCAAATGCGTTCTCACCGTTTCCTCGCTCACGCTGAGGTCTTTGGCGATGTCGGCATTTTTCAAACCTTTGGCCGCTTGAGCCAACACTTCCAATTGCCGTGGGGTCAGGCGCAGCGTCAGATCGGGAATGGACTCACTGGTTTGGGCCAAAACAGGACCCACCTCTGCCATGAGTTGCTTGACCTGATCGTGGATCAGCCGATGCCAGACCTGCGAGTGGATGGCTTTGGGCACCCAGCGCGCACCCGAGAGCTCGCACAGCTTGCGCAAATTCGGGTCTTCAAGGGCCGAACACACCCAGACCACACCCGGCAAGCACGCTCGAATGCGAGCGGCCATGTCCCTTGGGGCTGCGCCCGATTGGGTCAGGTCAACGTCAAGAACAATCCAGTGGTAAAGCGCTTGACGATGGTGCGATTGAACCAACAGGCGGTGAGCCTGGGGCCAGTTCATGGCGTGATCGACATGGCACAGTGGGGCAAGCGTCTTGAGCTGCAAGACCCAACCGTCGATCACCATGGGGTGGTCTTCGATGATGAGCACTCGCATGGGTCTGCCCCTTTTCCTGTGGGCAGGACAACCAGGCAGGCCCGATGTGTGTGTATGGGTTTCTAGTCTAGCGAGACACTCGCAAAGGACCGACTGGGGTTTGCATGGAGGATCGCAATGCGATCAGGAACGTTGCGCAGCAATGGGACTCATCGGCGTTTTGAAATCACCGCATTGGGCGCGGTGGTGCAGCACCTGGTCCATGACCACCAAAGCCAACAAGGCTTCAGCAATGGGGGCCGCACGGATGCCCACGCAGGGGTCGTGACGGCCTTTGGTGATGACCGAGGTGGCTTGTCCTTGCGAGTCAATCGTGTCGCGAGGAATCAGGATTGAACTCGTGGGCTTGATGGCCACGCGAACATCCAAGTCTTGCCCCGTGCTGATGCCCCCCAACACGCCGCCCGCATGGTTGGTGGCAAAACCTTCGGGGGTGAGGCTGTCGCCATGCATGCTGCCTTTGTGGGCCACAGATTCAAAGCCCGATCCGATTTCTACGCCCTTGACCGCATTGAGGCCCATCATGGCCCATGCAATGTCGGCATCGAGTTTGTTGTAAAGGGGTTGACCCAGGCCCACAGGCATGCCGGTGGCAACCACGCGAATGGCTGCACCGCATGAATCACCCGACTTGCGCAAGGCATCCATGTAGGACTCCAGGGCAGACACAT
>JBEAMY010000120.1:0-2757 GCA_041165725.1 Pseudomonadota bacterium | reverse complement strand
GTTGCAAAGACAAAAAAATGTCAAAGCAACCCCTACCATGAACTGCAATTGATCCATCAATCAGGAAGGAAATCCTTTCATGGAGACGACTTTTCCCCGTTTGCTGCGCCAACACGCCAGTGAACGCCCCCAGGCTGCCGCCATGCGCGAAAAAGAATATGGCATTTGGCAGACCTTCACTTGGGCCGAGATGAGCCATTTGGCAGCCAGCATGGCTGCCGGATTGCATCAAGCAGGTCTTGGCAAAGGCATGCATGTCGTGATCGTGGGTTCCAATCGCCCACGCCTCTCAGCGGCCAGCCTTGGTGTTCAAACCTTGGGTGGAATCCCGGTACCGCTCTATCAAGATGCGGTGGCCACCGAATACGCCTTTCCCATCAACAACGCAGACGTTCAGTTCGCCATCGTTGAAGATCAGGAGCAGGTCGACAAAATGCTCGAGTTGCGTGAACAGTGCCCGCAACTCAAGTGCATTGTTTATGACGATCCCAGAGGCCTTCGCAATTACAAAGAAGACGGCTTGATTTCCTTGGATCAACTCATGCAGCAAGGGGACGCTTTCCTGAAAGCCAATCCTCAATTCTTTGATCAACAAGTCGACAACACGCAAGCCGACGATGTGGCGGCCATGTTCTTCACCTCGGGCACGACCGGAAATCCCAAAGGTGTGGTTCACACCCACCGCAGTTTGCTAGACAGGTCCAAAGCGGGTGCAGACTTTGATCGCCTCACTTCAGCAGAAGAGGTGCTGGCCTATTTGCCGCCCGCATGGGTGGGTCAAAACATCTTCAGTTATGCCCAGTGGCTTTGCTGCGGGTACGTGGTCAACTGCCCAGAGTCTGCAGCCACGGTGTCGATCGACCTCAAAGAAGTGGGTCCCACTTATTACTTTGCTCCGCCCCGTGTGTTCGAGGGCATGCTCACCAGCGTCATGATCCGAATGGAAGATGCAGGCGTGATCAAGCGCAAACTCTTCAAGTCATTCATGGATGTGGCGCGCCGTGTCGGCCCTCGCATCATGGACGGTAAGTCAGTGGGCGTTCTTGATCGCTTGCTCTACCAATTGGGCGACTGGATGATTTACGGCCCGTTGCGCAACAACTTGGGTTTATCGCGTGTCCGCGTGGCCTATACCGCTGGTGAAGCCATTGGCCCCGACCTTTTCATTTTTTACCGCTCGATTGGCGTCAACCTCAAGCAGTTGTATGGCTCCACAGAAACGGCCGTGTTTGTCTGCCTGCAACCCGATCACGAGGTCCATGCCGACACCGTGGGTGTGCCTTGCGCTGGCGTAGAAATTCGCGTGGACGACAACGGTGAAATCTTGGTGCGCTCCAGTGGCCTCCTCAAGGAGTACTACAAGAACCCGCAAGCCACGGCTGAAGTTCTCTCGTCTGATGGCTGGTACCACACCAGCGATGCGGGCTTCATTGATGCCCATGGGCACCTCAAGATCATTGACCGTGTCAAAGACGTGGGGCGCATCAAGGGTGGAGTTCACGATGGCGCCATGTTTGCGCCCAAGTACGTCGAGAACAAACTCAAGTTCTTCCCTCACATCAAGGAAGCTGTTGCTTATGGCGATCAGCGCGACCGCGTTTGCGTGATGGTCAACATCGATTTTGATGCTGTTGGCAACTGGGCCGAACGTCAGAACATCCCTTATGCGGGCTACACCGATCTGGCGCAAAAGCCAGAGGTCTACGAATTGATCCAGTCTTGCGTGGAGCAAGTCAACGCCGACCTCTCACAAGACACCTTGCTGGCAGGCAGCCAGATCAACCGTTTCTTGGTCTTGCACAAGGAACTCGACGCTGACGATGGCGAGCTCACCCGAACCAACAAAGTTCGTCGTGGCTTCATCGCAGAAAAATATCAGGTTTTGGTCGACGCCCTTTACGACGGCAAGACCGAACAATTCATCGAAACCGTTGTCAAGTTCGAGGATGGTCGCACGGGCAGCGTGAGCGCCACGCTCAAGTTGCGCGACGCCAAGACCTATGCGCCTGTGGGGAAAGCGGCATGAGCAAGAAAATTGGCGACGTCATCCTTGACGTCAAAAACATCAGCCTTCGATTCGGTGGCGTGAAAGCCCTCACCGACATTTCCTTCAATGTGCGCGAGCACGAGATTCGCGCCATCATTGGCCCTAACGGTGCGGGTAAGAGCTCCATGCTCAACTGCATCAACGGGGTTTACACACCGCAAGAAGGAACGGTCACTTTCAGGGGTCAAACCTTCCACCACCTCGAACCCTTTGAAGTGGCGGCGATGGGGATTGCCCGCACCTTCCAGAACTTGGCCTTGTTCAAAGGCATGAGCGTGCTGGACAACATCATGACCGGCCGCAACCTGCGCATCAAAAGCAATTTGTTGATGCAGGCCTTGCGCATTGGGCCTGCCGAGCGTGAAGAAATCGCTCACCGCGAGCATGTCGAGCGCATCATCGACTTTCTTGAAATTCAGGCCTATCGCAAAACGCCAGTGGGCCAGTTGCCCTACGGTTTGCAAAAGCGCGTTGACCTGGGTCGTGCTTTGGCACTTGAGCCTCAGGTGTTGTTGCTTGATGAGCCCATGGCCGGCATGAACGTTGAAGAAAAGCAGGACATGTGCCGCTTTATTCTGGATGTGAACGATGAGTTCGGAACCACTGTGGTGCTGATCGAGCACGACATGGGTGTGGTCATGGACATCTCTGACCGAGTGGTGGTCCTCGATTACGGCAAGAAGATTGGTGATGGTTCGCCTGACGAAGTC
>JBEAMY010000119.1:0-2620 GCA_041165725.1 Pseudomonadota bacterium | reverse complement strand
TTTGATCAAGCAGCTTTCGCACAAAGTGCCTCGAACTCACTTGTTGAACGAATCCACCAAGCTTTGACCCTCGGGGCCTGCTTTTTGCAGCCATTCTTTAAGCAGGGTATCGCCTACCTTTTTCATGTCGCCACTGAGTTGTGCAGAAGGAGGAAGGATTTGCATGCCACCCTTGCGCAAAACGTCAAGGGATTCACCATTGGCTTTTTTGCTGGCTTCCAAGCCACGGATTTCAGCATTGGCAGCCGCTTTGAGCACGGCGTCCTGGGTGGGCTTGTCGAGGGCATCAAAAGCTTTTTTGTTGACGATCACCAAGTTTTTGGGCAGCCAAGCCTGGGTGTCGTACCAGTACTTCACATGCTCGTAAATTTTGGCGTCCGCGCCGGTGGAGCCGCTGGACATCATGCTTTCAGCCACACCTGTTGCAAAGGCTTGTGACACCTCAGCCGCTTGGACCGTCACAGGCTGGGCGCCCACCAACTCGGCAATGCGAGAAGTGGCGGGACTGTAAGCGCGCCACTTGATGCCCTTGAGATCGGCAGCGGATGCCAAAGGCCTCTTGCTGTAGATGCCTTGTGGAGGCCATGGCACGGCGTACAAGGGCATCATGCCTTGCTCAGCCAATTTCTTCTCAACCATGGGGCGCTGGACTTTCCACAGTTTCATGGATTGGTCGTAACTGGTGGCCAAGAATGGAATGCCATCGGCACCCCATAGCGGCCATTCGTTTTGGAAGTTGACCATCAGCACTTCGCCGATTTGGGCTTGGCCGCCTTGAACGGCGCGTTTGATTTCGGGCGCTTTGAACAAAGAAGCGTTGGCATGCACGGTGATTTTGAGTTTGCCGCCTGAGGCCTTATCAACTTCGTCAGCGAATTGCTGCAAGTTGACGGAATGGAAATTGGTGGCGGGATAGGCAGCCGGGAGATCCCATTTGGTTTGGGCCTGGACACTGGTGGCGGCCAAGGCCACAAGAGAAAGCATGGTGAGTTCGAAGGCGCGACGCTTCATGGGAAAAACTCCTGTTGGGTGGAATGAAATGAACTGGGCTACTTTAGAGGACTCATCCCAGCGATCTGATTCGTATTTCCCCTTGGACATGACGCTCAATTGACAAAGTTGAGCTTGAAATCCTCTAGACTGAAGCTTCCTATGAATACAAATGCATGGCAATTTTGGATTGACCGAGGGGGCACGTTCACGGACATCGTGGCCAGACGACCCGATGGACAACTCGTCACCCACAAACTCTTGAGCGAGAACCCACAGCAATACCGCGACGCCGCGGTGGCGGGCATCCGTTTCTTGCTGGGCCTAAAAGCTGGCGACCCCATACCGGTAGAACACATCGAATGCGTCAAGATGGGGACCACCGTCGCCACCAATGCCTTGCTGGAGCGCAAGGGTGAGCCCACGGTGCTGGTCACGACCCAGGGATTTCGCGATGGCCTTCGCATCGCCTACCAAAACCGCCCCCGCTTGTTTGACCGTCACATTGTGTTGCCCGAGCTGCTTTATGCCGAGGTCATTGAAGCCCAAGAGCGCGTGAGTGCCCATGGCGAAGTGATTCAGGCGCTTGACCAAGAAGCCTTGCGCAAAGACTTGCGCACCTCGGTCCAGCGCGGTTTTCGCAGCGTGGCCATTTGCTTCATGCACGGACATCGCTTCACCGAGCACGAGCGCCAAGCGCAAGCCTTGGCCATTGAGGCCGGCTTCACACAGGTGAGCGTGTCGCACCAAGTCAGCCCGCTGATGAAGTGGGTGAGCCGCGGCGACACCACCGTGGTGGATGCTTACCTTTCGCCCATTCTTCGACGCTATGTCGATCAGGTGGCGAGCGAACTGCCCGGGGTTGCGCTTTATTTCATGCAGTCTTCAGGGGGCTTGGCGCACTCGACCCAATTCCAGGGCAAGGATGCCATCCTTTCTGGCCCAGCTGGCGGCATTGTGGGCATGGCACGAACCGCCGAGCAGGCGCATGCCCAGGGTGAAGTCTTGCAAGGGCCTGTGCGCGTCATCGGCTTTGACATGGGGGGGACGTCCACCGATGTGAGTCACTTTGCCGGTGAGTTCGAGCGTGAATTCGAAACCCAAGTTGCCGGGGTGCGCATGCGTGCGCCCATGATGAGCATCCACACGGTGGCTGCAGGCGGCGGCTCACTGCTGGTGTTCGATGGACAACGCTTGCGTGTGGGCCCGCAAAGTGCAGGGGCCAATCCCGGGCCCGCTTGCTATCGCAACAATGGGCCTTTGGCTGTGACCGATGCCAATGTCCTGTTGGGCCGCATCCAACCCCGTTACTTCCCAGCGGTGTTTGGTCCCCAGGCCAATCAGCCTTTGGATGACCAAAGCGTGAGGGCGAAATTTGAGGAATTGGTCGAAGCCGTGAATCACGCTGCTGGTGCCCAAGCTTCAGGGCCCACCACGCCTGAGGCTTTGGCCGAAGGCTTTTTGCAAATTGCGGTTCAGCAAATGGCCAATGCCATCAAGAAGATCTCGGTGGCCAGGGGTTACGACGTGACCCGCTACACCTTGCAATGTTTTGGGGGTGCAGGTGGTCAGCATGCCTGTGCTGTGGCCGATGCCTTGGGCATGCGGCAAGTGCTCATTCACCCTTTGG
>JBEAMY010000118.1:0-3383 GCA_041165725.1 Pseudomonadota bacterium | reverse complement strand
CAAAGCGCTGTGCACGGTGAGAGGTCCAGCCACTCAGTCCCATGAGCAAGCTCGACTTGCCCGCGCCGTTGCGCCCCAATACCGCCAAAGCTTCGCCAGCCTGCAAACTCAAGGACACCTCGAACACCGCTTGTGCAGGCCCCCACCACACGCTGAGTTGATTCACCTGAAGCAAGGGCGTGGAGGCATGCTTCATTCGCGACCCCCAAAGTAAACGGCTTTGGCTTCAGGCATGCGGCGCACTTCATCGGGATGACCTTGAGCCACCAAGCGCCCATGGGCCATCAGCACCATGTCATCGGCAAAACCGAAAACCGCATCCAAACTGTGTTCGGTGAAAACCACGGCGATGCCTTCATCGTGGGTCAATCGACGAACGGTTTGCATGAGCGAAATCCGCTCATCGCGGCCCAGGCCTGTGGTGGGTTCGTCCATCAAGAGCACACGGGGCCGTTGGCACAGGCACAAGGCCAGCTCAAGCCGCTTGACCCATCCATACGACATGCCAGCAGGCGTTTGCCACGCCTGGTCGGCTAGGCCGAGTTGGTGCAGGTGGTGCATGGCTTCGTCTTTGCATTGATGGGCCAAAGGGGTGAACAGGCCACGCCACCAGCCCCAACCAAGTTGTTTGTGTTTGGCCACCAGGGCGAGTTGGACTTGCACCAATGCGGGCAGATGCATGAAAGTCTGCGCGATCTGGAATGTTCGGCCCACGCCCATTTGCCAGATGGCTTGAGGCTCGTGCAGATTGACGCGTTGACCAGCGATGCGCACTTCACCCGTGTCGGGCTGGAGTTGCCCGTTGAGCAAATTGAAGGTGGTGGACTTGCCTGCGCCATTGGGACCCATGAGGGCCAGCATTCGGCCAGGCATCACCGAAAGGCTCAAACCATCGACAGCGCGCACGCCACCAAATGATTTGCTCAATCCGTGCGCTTCAAGCAAGGCCGGCTCAGCCATGTTTGAGTTCCTTTGAAGGCCTTATGCCCTCGCTCTGCAAGCTTTGTGGCAAAAGCCCGGCTAGCCCCTTGGGCAATCCCATCACCAGCAGCAATAAAAGCAAGCCCATCGCGGCGCGCCAGTGTTCCACGCTTCGGATCAGCGCATCGTGAAGTCCAACCCAAGCGGCTGCGCCCAGCACTGCGCCCAAGCCATGTTGCCAACCTCCCAGCATCACCATGAGCAGACCGTCAATGGATTGGCTCACGCTCAGGGCTTGAGGACTCACACTGCCTTTGGCAAACACAAATAGCGCCCCCGATGCACCTGCCAAAGCGCCCGCCCAAACAAATGCTGACCAGCGCAAGGCTTTGACTGGCAAGCCCAGGACCAAAGCCCGTTGAGGCGATTGCTGAGCCGCTTGCAATGCCACGCCTGCGGGCGAACTCAAAAAGCGATGCAAAGCCCACCCCAACACCACATTCAGCGCCAGCCCAAACCCCAGCAAGGCTTGGGGCGATTGCCAAGTGGCACTGGGCCATACGCCGGTCAGGCCGTTGCTGCCGCCGGTCACGCTTTCCCATTGATGAGCCACGGCCCAAACCACTTGCGCCATGGACAAGGTGATCATGGCCAAGTAAACGCCAATGTGGTTGATGCACAAAGCCCCCAAGGCCCATGCCGCAAGGCCCGAAACCAAAGCCCCGCCCGCGACGCCAGCGATCAAGTCCCAACCCCAAACCAAGTGGAGGGCCGCTGCCGCGTAAGCGCCAAGTCCAAAGTAAGCCGCGTGACCAAAGGTGTGCAAACCAGCAGGACCCAGCAAGAGGCGAAGCCCAGATGCATAGAGCATGGCGATGCCCACATCTATGCCCAGCACCCAGAAATAACTGCCATGGTCTTGCAACCAGGGCCAAGCCACCAACAACCACAAGCCCATCCACCACCAAGGTCGTCGAGCGTGACTGGATTCAGGGGCGGCATCTGAGGGCTGTGGGTTGACTTTGAGCGGACGGCCCATCAATCCCCAAGGCCGCCAGATGAGCACCACCACCATGAGTGCAAAGGTGAGGGCTTGAGACCATTGCGACCACACCACGTCGACGCCACCCCAACGGGTTGTTCCCAAGGCCACGCACATCGATTGAATGGCGGTGATCAATAAAGCGGCTAGACCAGCGCCATGAATGGACCCCATGCCCCCAATGATGACCACGGCGAAAGCGTCGCCTATGCGCTGCACATCCAAGGCCAGCGACGCGGGTTCGCGCGGCAGTTGCAAAGCGCCACCCAATCCAGCCAGACCACAACCCAAGGCCAGCACCGACACAAAAAGCCATTGGGGCCTGACGCCAAGTGCAGCGGTCATGAGTCGGTCCTCGGTGGCCGCGCGCACTTGCATGCCCCATTCGCTTCGGTTGACCCATTGGTGCAGCAGCCACCAGCACACGGGCGCGAGAATCACCAAAAACACATCGTAGGTCGGCAAACGATGCCCCCACAATTCCAGAGATCCTGACAATCCGGGCGCTCGCATGCCCAGCAGGTCTTCGGGCCCCCAGATCCAAAGTGTGATGTCTTGCAACAGCAGCAAGACCGCAAAGGTCGCGAGCAATTGAATCAATTCGTTGCGTCCCTCGATGGGGCGAAGGACCAAGACTTGCAGCAAAGCCCCCATCAACGCAGTGATGGCAGCGGCAATCGGAATGGCCATCCAAAACCCGAGTTGAGGCCAAAAAGGGGAGAGGAGTGTGGTGAGCCCTTCGCTCAGGCCATAAGCCAGATAAAGGCCTAGCATGAAGAAGGAGCCATGCGCGAAATTGAGCACGCGCGTGACACCAAAAATCAGCGATAAGCCACTGGCCAATAAGAACAAAGAGGCAGCACTGGCAAGCCCATTGATCAGGTGCAAGGCCAGACCAGATGCACTCATGGCTTCACCCCAATCAGGGCGCAGGTCTTAGGCGTTTGACCTCGGCATCGCTGGGCTGATGGGACGCGCCATCGCGGTACTGAAAGTCAACCATCACCCCCTGGCCATTGACCTGACGGGTGCGACCCACATAAGCCCCCATGGTCGATTGGTGATCCTGGGTGCGAAAGCTCACAGGCCCAAAAGGCGATTGAAGGCTGAGGCCTTTGAAGGCTTTGACCAGCGATTCCGAATCGGTTTTGCCAGCGCGCTTCAGACCTGCGGCAATGGCCTGAATGGTGGTGTAGCCCACCACCGAACCCAAGCGGGGGTGTTCTTTATAGGCGCTTTGGTAGGCCTTTAAAAAAGCCGTGTGCTCAGGGGTTTGAATGCCCTGCCAAGGGTAGCCCGTGACCACCCAACCGTTGGGCGTTTCTTGTTTGAGCGTGTCCAGGTATTCGGGCTCGCCGGTGAGCAAGCTCACCACGGTGCGCCCTTCAAAGAGGCCGCGGGTGTTGCCCTCGCGAACGAA
>JBEAMY010000117.1:0-2882 GCA_041165725.1 Pseudomonadota bacterium | reverse complement strand
CCGCCGTTGCTCATGCAAACGATGTGATCGCCTGCTCGCGCCGAGCTGGCAATGGCCTGAGTCAGGGCATCGATCTGAGAATGCGTGCTGGCTTTTTGTCCCAGTGGGGCCAAGCTTTGAGCAGCATCCCAATCCAATCCGCCTGAATGGCAAAACACCAAATCCGCACTGCCCAGGCTGATGGGCAGTTGGTCGCGCATGGTGCCCAACTTCATGGTGTTGGAGCGGGGCTCAAAGACGGCCAAGATGCGCGCTTGACCCACTTGCTTGCGCAAGCCCTCTAGCGTGGTTTGAATGGCGGTGGGGTGGTGCGCGAAGTCGTCGTAGACCGTGATGGTTTGGGCACCTGAACCGATGCGGGCCACCACCTCCATGCGGCGTTTGACGTTTTTGAAGGCTGACAGTGCGGAGCAGGCTTGTTCGACTGGAACACCCAAGTGATCGGCGGCCACCACAGCGGCCAGCGCATTGAGTTGGTTGTGTCGCCCACTGAGGCTCCAGACCATATGGGCGAGGTCCTCTCCCTGATGGACGATGGCAAATTGCTGCTCATTGCCGCGGACCTGCCAAGGGCTTGATGCTTGAGTTCCAAAATTGCAAACCTCACTCCAGCACCCCATGGTCAACACCCTTTGCAAGGCCTCGCTGTCGTGATTGACCACGAGGCGACCCTGCGCAGGAACGCTTCGGATCAGGTGATGGAATTGCCTTTCGATGGCAGCGAGGTTGTCAAAAATGTCGGCGTGATCGAACTCAAGGTTGTTGAGGATGGCGGTGCGCGGACGGTAATGAACAAACTTGCTGCGCTTGTCGAAAAAAGCGGTGTCGTATTCGTCAGCCTCGATGACGAAATAGGGACGGTCGTGGCCAGCAACCTGTGCGCCGAGTCGGGCCGAGACTTCGAAGTCCAGTGGCACACCACCCACCAAAAAGCCAGGCTGTAGGCCCGCTTGATTCAAGATGTGGGTCAGCATCGCGGTGGTGGTGGTTTTGCCATGTGTGCCCGCCACAGCCAAAACATGCCTGCCTTGGAGGACGTGATCGGACAACCACTGTGGCCCACTGGTGTAGGGCAAGCCCCTGTCGAGGATGGCTTCCATCAAAGGGTAGCGGGCTTGTCCATTGGGCAAACGGGCGCGAGAAACCACGTTGCCAATCACGTAGACATCGGGCTTGAGTTGAAGTTGATCGCTGCTGTAGCCCTCGATGAGCTCAATGCCCAGCGCCCTCAATTGGTCGCTCATGGGGGGGTAGACCCCAGCGTCACAGCCCGTCACGCGGTGACCCGCTTCACGGGCCAAAGCGGCCAATCCACCCATGAACGTGCCGCAAATCCCCAGTATGTGTATGTGCATGCGGTGATTGTAGAAGCCCCTCAAAGGCGAAAGCCTCATGCAAACGGCGAGAATCGCGACATGGAAAACGTCATGTCCGAATTGATCGCCCACGCCGCCCAGTTGGTGGTGGAAGAGGGCTTGGACTATGGGCAGGCCAAGCGCCGAGCCGTCGAACAAGTGGGTGGCGGTCGCCGACTCGCTTGGCCCGACAACGATGCCTTGGAAGAAGCGGTGTTCGAGCATCTGAGGCTTTTTCATGCCGACACCCAACCCACAGAACTTGTGGGGTTGCGCAAAACGGCTCTTGAATGGATGAAAAAACTGCAGGACTTCAACCCCCACCTTGTGGGTGCTGTCTGGCGCGGCACGGCTACCCGGCTGAGCCCGATTCACGTGAACCTCTATTGCGAAGACCCCAAGTCAGCTGAGTGGCAGTTGCTGGACATGGGGGTGTCGTTTGAGCTGGCCTCCACGCAGACCAGTCAAGACCAGTCTGTGGACGTGCTTCTTACCTGGGCTTGGTGCGAGGACTTGAATCAAGAGGTTGCTTTGTTGCTGACGGTGTTGGACCGTGACGATGTGCGCGGAGCCCTCAAACCCGATGCGCGTGGCAAAACGCGAATGGGCGGGGTCAAGTCCCTGCAAAACCTGCTGGAGTTTGTCCATGAATGAATCGCCTGGATCCAACCAGAGTCACCCTAATGGTTCGAGCACGGTCAGTGGCTTGCAACAGCCTGAGCCCTTGAATCAGGAGTCACAGGCTGACCAAGCTTTGCCGATCAGCCGTCGCCAATGGTTGACCGTGTTGGGCGCATCCGGTGCCTTGGCCGCTGGCCTAGGCTGGCTCACATGGCAGGGACAGCAAGACCATGCTTTGCCCATTTCTGCTGCTCAAACTTTGTGGTCATCCGAGTTCGATACCCCTCAAGGCGAGCCCCTCAAACTCTCAGGCCTGCGTGGAAAGCCGCTTTTGATCAATTTTTGGGCCACATGGTGCCCACCTTGTGTTCAGGAAATTCCGTTATTGGTTGACTTTTATCGCCAAAATGCAGCTAAAGGCTGGCAAATTCTGGGATTGGCCATTGATCAACCCTCGCGGGTCAAGCGCTTCATGACCGAGCTAGACATGCCCTACCTGGTGGGTTTGGCGGGTTTGAATGGCACTGAGCTCATGAAAATCTTGGGCAATGACAATGGTGGATTGCCATTTACCCTGGCGTTGGCAGCAGATGGCAGCGTTTTAATGAAAAAACTAGGCCAATTGCATGCTCCTGATCTTGCAAACTTGGCAAAACTTTCGGTCTGATTGCCCATTTCTTGTTTTTTTAGGTTAAATTGACGCCTCTTTTGTGAAAGATAAAGTCAATTCCCATGGATTTGAGAAAACTGAAGACACTCATCGACCTGGTTTCGGAATCAAACATTTCTGAGCTTGAGGTCACGGAAGCCGAAGGCAAAGTCCGCATCGTTAAAAGCGAGGGCACCCAGGTTGCCATGACCCCGATGACAATGGCTCAAGCCCCCATGGTCATGGCCGCTCAAGCT
>JBEAMY010000116.1:0-4021 GCA_041165725.1 Pseudomonadota bacterium | reverse complement strand
CAACGCCATGCAAAACTGTGATGTGCTCTTGGCGATTGGTGCTCGCTTTGATGACCGCGTCATCGGCAATCCTAAGCACTTCGCTCAGAACGAACGCAAAATCATCCACATCGACATTGATCCATCGAGCATCTCTAAGCGTGTGAAAGTGGATGTGCCCATTGTTGGCGATGTCAAGGATGTCCTCACGGAAATGATCGAGGCCCTTCAAGGTGGGGCTGGTCGTCCCAATCCTGCTGATCTCGCTGAATGGTGGAAGACTGTTGAATCCTGGCGAAGCCGTGATTGTCTGAAATACGATCGCAAAAACACTCAGGTCATCAAACCTCAATATGTGGTGGAGACGCTGTGGAACATGGTTCACCAGGACGATGTCTACATCACCTCAGATGTGGGTCAGCATCAAATGTTTGCTGCCCAGTTCTACAAGTTTGACGAACCCAGACGTTGGATCAATTCTGGGGGGTTGGGCACTATGGGTGTGGGCATCCCCTATGCGATGGGCATCAAACTCGCCAAACCTCAAGCCGATGTGTTTTGCATCACGGGCGAGGGTTCAGTTCAGATGTGCATTCAAGAACTCTCCACTTGCTTGCAATACAACACCCCCATCAAAGTGGTGTCACTCAACAACCGTTACCTCGGCATGGTCCGTCAATGGCAAGAAATTGAGTACTCGGGCCGGTACAGCCACAGTTACATGGATGCATTGCCCGACTTTGTGAAGCTGGCTGAGGCTTACGGCCATGTCGGCATGCGCATTGAGCGTCCTGAAGACGTTGAAGGTGCATTGCGTGAAGCGAGACGCCTCAAGGACAGGACGGTGTTCATCGACTTCCAGACTGACCCCACTGAAAACGTATTCCCCATGGTTCAAGCTGGCAAAGGCATCACTGAGATGCTTTTGGGCAGTGAGGATCTCTGATCCCTACTCATTTTTCTTTTATCAATTGGTTGAATCTATTGCTTGCCAAGCCCGGGTGTTACCGCACTCGGGGGAGGGCGGCGAAAAGAGGAGCACCCCATGAAACACATCATTGCAGTTTTGATTGAGAACGAACCCGGTGCCTTGTCCCGCGTTGTGGGTTTGTTTTCTGCACGTGGTTACAACATCGAGTCACTGACTGTTGCACCCACTGAAGACGAATCCCTTTCTCGGATGACCATCCAGACATCGGGTTCCGACGACATCATTGAACAAATCACCAAACACCTGAATCGCCTGATTGAAGTGGTCAAAGTGGTTGATTTGACCGAGGGGCATTACACCGAGCGTGAACTCATGCTTGTCAAGGTGAGGGCTGTTGGCAAAGAGCGCGAGGAAATGAAGCGCATGGCCGATATTTTCAGAGGTCGCATCATCGATGTCACCGAGAAGAGCTACACCATCGAACTTACCGGCGATTCAGGTAAGAATGACGCGTTTTTGCAAGCCATTGAACGCACTGCCATTTTGGAAACAGTGCGAACTGGGGCTTGTGGAATTGGTCGCGGCGAACGAATCCTTCGCGTTTGACGCTAAACATTCATCAAGGAGAAACCATGAAGGTCTTTTACGACAAGGATTGTGATTTGAGCGTGATCAAGGGCAAGACAGTTGCCATCATTGGTTACGGATCTCAAGGTCATGCACATGCTCAAAACCTCAACGATTCAGGCGTGAAGGTGGTGGTGGGTCTGCGCAAAGGCGGCGCATCTTGGGACAAGGTGGGCAAAGCTGGCCTGAATGTCATGGAAGTCAACGACGCGGTGAAAGCTGCTGATGTGGTCATGATTCTGCTGCCCGACGAGCAAATTGCTGAGGTCTACAAAAACAATGTAGAGCCTCACATCAAAAAAGGTGGTTCATTGGCTTTCGCCCATGGCTTCAACATCCATTACAACCAAGTGGTTCCCCGTGACGACTTGGATGTGTGGATGGTCGCTCCAAAGGCGCCTGGACACACCGTTCGTTCGACCTACACCCAAGGTGGTGGCGTGCCCCACTTGGTGGCCCTATATCAAGACCGCAGTGGCAAGGCCCGTGAGTTGGCCATGAGCTATGCGATGTCCAATGGTGGTGGCAAGGCCGGCATCATCGAAACCTCTTTCAAAGAAGAAACAGAAACCGACTTGTTCGGCGAACAAACTGTTCTTTGCGGTGGTGCAGTTGAGCTGATCAAGATGGGCTACGAGACGCTGATCGAAGCAGGCTACGCCCCCGAGATGGCTTATTTTGAATGCTTGCACGAACTCAAGCTGATTGTTGACCTGATTTATGAAGGCGGCATTGCCAACATGAATTACTCAATCAGCAACAACGCTGAATTTGGTGAGTATGTGACCGGCCCTGAAGTCATCAACGAACAAAGCCGTGAAGCCATGCGACATGCGCTCAAGCGCATTCAAAACGGCGATTACGCCAAGATGTTCATTCAAGAAGGTCGCCTCAACTACCCCAGCATGACCGCGCGTCGCCGTTTGAATGCCGAGCACTCCATTGAAGTGGTGGGCTCCAAACTGCGCGCCATGATGCCTTGGATTGCCAAAAACAAACTCGTTGATCAAACGCGCAACTGATGGCCAATCAACCTTTGCCCCAGCACCCCCTCATTGCCCGTGAGGGGTGGCCTTTCATCGCCTTGTCTTTGGCATTGGCGATCATCGTCAACGTCTGGGCAGGTTGGATATGGGCCTTGCCACTGGACCTGATTGCGATTTTTGTGATTCAATTTTTTCGCGATCCTCAGCGTCCAGATTTGGCCAGCGAGGGTGATGTGCTTTCACCGGCAGACGGTCGCATCGTCAAGGTCGAGAAAGCCATCAACCCGCACACTCAACGAGACGCCCTGTTGATCAGCGTTTTCATGAATGTGTTCAACGTTCACAGCAATCGCGCGAGCGTGGCAGGCAAGGTGACACACGTTGCTTATTTCCCAGGACAATTCCTGAATGCCGATCTGGACAAAGCATCAACCCACAACGAACGCAACATGGTGGTGATCGAAACGCAATCTGAAGGCCAAACGCATGAGGTCACTTTGGTTCAGGTGGCTGGCTTGATTGCGCGAAGAATTCTTTGCTACGTGAAACCCGGTGACATGCTCCTTCGCGCACAGCGCTATGGTTTCATCCGTTTTGGCTCTCGCGTGGATGTGTACCTACCCTTGTCAGCCAGTCCCTGTGTGACTGCTGGAGAAAAGGTTCACGCCGCCACTACAGTGCTTGCTCGGCTTTGAACATGGACAACTCCGACCCCATTGAGTCTGAAGTCAGGCGTCCCAGAAAGGGCATTTATGTGTTGCCCAATCTGGTGACGCTTGCTGCCTTGTTTGCAGGTTTCTATGCCATCGTCATGGCCATGAACAACCGCTTTGACATGGCCTGTGTGGGCGTTTTTTGCGCCATGGTGCTTGATAGCCTAGATGGTCGCGTGGCGCGCCTCACCAATACCCAAAGCGCATTTGGGGAACAAATGGATTCGCTCTCCGACATGGTTTCATTTGGTGCGGCCCCCGCCTTGATTGCCTATGAATGGGCCCTTAAAGGCTTAGGTCGATGGGGCTGGATCGCCGCATTTGTTTACTGTGCGTGTGCTGCTTTGAGGTTGGCGCGTTTTAACGTCAACACCTCAGTGGTCGACAAAAGATACTTTCAGGGTCTGCCATCGCCTGCGGCTGCGGCGCTAGTGATGGGGTTCATCTGGGTTTCCACTGAGCTGCAAATCGCGCCCCTGAAACAAGCATGGCCTATTTTTGTGGTGTGCCTTTACTCGGGTCTCACCATGGTGACCAATGTTCCCTTTTACAGCTTCAAAGATTTCCAAATGAAGCGCAGCGTTCCTTTTGCAACGCTGGTGCTCATTGCACTGATCATTGCAGCCATCAACATCGACCCACCCAGCGTGTTGTTCGGAATTTTTGTGGCTTATGGTTTGAGCGGCTATGTGGTTTACGTGTGGCGCAAAGCCAAGGGCAAGCCCACCAGCGTGATCAGCACTTCTACTGAAGAACCCGATGAGGCCGGTTTGCACAAATGAGAC
>JBEAMY010000115.1:0-7726 GCA_041165725.1 Pseudomonadota bacterium | reverse complement strand
TCTTCGCCGCTGGCATTGCGCGCTGGCGCATCGCCACCCCATTCGCTGTCGTTGGGCGACACCTCCACGCTGCCGTCACCATCCCAACTCTCCGCCACATCGGCGGCTTCGGGCGTGGTGTCAGACACCTGGGTTTCGGCCCTGGACTCCTGAAAGCCATCGCCCATGGCATCGGAAGAAGGCGTCCAACTGTCCTCGTCATCGCGTTGGGTCGCAGGGGCCGCATCGGCCTGCGTCAGACCAAAGGCCTCGCCCTCGTCCTCTAGGTCGCGCTCCAAAAATGGGTTGTCATCGAGCATGTCCTCGATTTCCTGGTTGAGCTCCAGGGTCGAGAGCTGAAGCAAACGGATCGATTGCTGAAGCTGAGGCGTGAGGGCCAGGTGTTGGGAGACTCGGAGTGAGAGGCCTTGCTTCATGGTCGAACGACTGCGTCACATCCGGAAATGTTCACCCAGATACACCCGACGCACGTCGGGGTTCTCGATGATCTCGTTGGGCTGGCCCGCAGCCAACACGCGGCCTTCGTTGATGATGGCCGCGCGATCACAAATGCCCAGGGTCTCGCGCACGTTGTGATCGGTGATCAACACCCCAATGCCACGGGACTTGAGGAAAGCAATGATGCGCTGGATTTCGATGACGGCAATCGGGTCAATGCCAGCGAATGGCTCGTCCAGCAAAATGAAGCGCGGATCGGTGGCCAGCGCCCTGGCGATCTCGACGCGCCGACGCTCGCCGCCAGAAAGTGCCACCGAGGGCGAGTCCGCGAGGTGTTCCACCCGCAAATCTTTGAGCAGTTGGGTCAGCCGCTCTTCGACCCAATCTGCATCGCGCAATTGGCCTGCCGGGTCGCGTTGCAACTGCAGCACGGCACGGATGTTGTCGGCCACATTGAGCTTGCGAAAGATCGATGCCTCTTGGGGCAAATAGCCCAAGCCCATTCGCGCACGCTGGTGAATGGGCAGTTGATGGATGGCCTGGTCATCGATGGTGATGCGTCCTGCATCGGAGCGCACCAAGCCCACGATCATGTAAAAGGAGGTTGTCTTTCCTGCACCGTTGGGGCCAAGCAAACCCACCACCTCAGACTGCCTGACCTCCACCGAGACGTCGTGAACAACGGTGCGACTGCCATAGGATTTTTTGAGGTTGTGCGCCTTGAGCGCATGCAGGGGCAAGACCTCTTTACTCATGGCGTTGCGGTGCGCTTGGGCGTGAGCACGGCACGCACGCGACCAGAAGGCGAAGTGCCCGACTTGGCGTCGTTGGCCGAGGGGTTGGCCGATTGGATGGAAAACTGGTCTTTGGGGTTTTCGTAAACGATGCGGTCGCCGGTGAATTCATCGTTGAGTTGCGTGCCCATGTAGCGGCGCAACCTGGCTTGGCGAATCAGCGTGACCACATCGGCTTTGCCGTCGTATTCGATGCGGTCGGCCTCGCCTTCAATCCATTCATTCACGCCTTCGCGTTTTTGTCTGTAAAAAGCTTTTTCACCAGACTTGGGAATGACTTGCCCGTATTGAAAGCCCTGCGGGTCTTCGCGCACCTCGATGCGATCGCCCCTGAGGATGAGCGTGCCTTTGGTGAGCACAACCCGGCCTTGGAAGACGCTGACTTGTCGCAAGTCGTCGTGATCGAGCCGGTCGGACTCCACATTCATGGGTTTATCGCGGTCGGCCCGCTCTGCCCGGATCAAAGGTGGGGCCAACAACAAGGCCAGCCCGAGAATCAGGCTGGACAAGGAAAATCGCGGCACAAATATTGCTGTGGAGTTCACGCCGCCATTGTAGGTGCGCAAAACCCGGGTTGGTACAAGAATTGCGAGATGCCGTTCTGGAATATCCAGTGAGGCTCAGACGCGGGTCAGCAAGTGATCCACGATCTTCAGGGATCGGCTCATGTTGCCCGCAAGGTTGCCATCGACATAAAAACGGCCAGCGACGCCCAGAGCGGGAACGCCTTCGACCTGATAGGCCTCTTGCAATTGGGCCGCCCGCTTGGCCCTGCCCACCACGCCGAACGAATTGAAAGTGTTTTCAAACGCCTTGCGATCCAAACCCTGTTTGGACACCCAATCAAAAATGGCCTCGGCGGTGGTCAACGGGTTGCGCTCGACATGGATGGCGTGGAAAACCTTGCTGTGCATTTTGCTCAGCTGCCCCATGGCATCAAGGGTGTAATAAAGCCGTTGCTGGGGTTCGAAATCGGCGCGGAATCGCACCGGAACGCGCTTGAACTCGACCTTGGGCGGTAATTTGGCCACCCAGGCATTGAGCTCTGGCTCAAAGGCATTGCAATGCGGGCAGCTGTACCAAAAGAACTCGACCACTTCGATCTTGCCAGCGGCCGCTTCAACGGTTGCGCGTTGCTTGAGGCTGAGGTAGTCCTTGCCCTCTTTGAACGTTTCAGCCTGGGACCAGGCTGGGGTAGCTGCACAAGCAGCCAGGGTGGAAACCACAAATTGACGTCGTTGCATGAAGACCTCCGGAATTGACATCAGCGCTGTACCCGAACCAGGGCAGCCTCGATCTTGATGGCCTTGAACTTGAGTTGAACCTTTTCGGCTTCCTCTTTGGTGGACAAGGGGCCCACCCTGACGCGATAGACCATGCGGCCTGCCTGTTCACGTTCGCTGACCTTGGTGTCAAAGCCTTGAGCTTGAAGCTTGGCGCTCAGGGCGTCGGCATCGGCCTGGGTTCTGAATGCCCCGGCCTGAACAAAATAGTTGAAGGGGTCCGCCGCTTGCACACGGGAGCGGGCAAACGCACCCAGCGGGTCGTTGACCGCATCGGGGTCAATGGCATTGGTGGGCGGCGGCGGCGCGTTGGCCCCATCGGGCGGCAAGACTGGACCGGAATAAGGCGCAGGAGCTGGCATGGCCACTTGGGCCGGAGCTGGGCTGGTGGGCGGAGGTGACAAGAGTTTGCCTGGCGCCTGTGGGGCAGCAGGCGAGGTGGCCGCAACGGGGGGCGTTGCGCCCGAATTGGATGCGGCAGCCGGTGCATCAGCAGCAGGGTTAGCCTGAGCCGTTTCATCGGCTTTGGCCGTTTGGGGACGGTTCGCATTGCGGCCATACAGCGGCGCATTGGGGTCCCAGTCTTTGTTGCGCTTGGCCTCTTCAGCTTCTTGGGCTGGGTCGCGGCTCACACCTTTGTCCACAAACGGAATGGGCACTTTGCTCACGTAGATGGCGGCGATGAGGGCAATGCTCAAACCCACCAGCAAACCAACGATCAAACCCAAAAAAGTACCGCCCGCTTGGCGGTTTTGGAAGTTGGGCTTGGCGTCAGGTCGCATGCGGGTGCAAGAAAGATTCATGTTTTGGGTGGTACCGAGGGTCGTGACCCTCACATGCGATCCGGTGCCGACACCCCCAGCATCGCCAAACCATTGCGCAGGACTTGCGCCGTGGCGGCGACCAGGGCCAATCGGGCCGATTGCACGGAAGGATTGTCCACCAGAATCCTTTCGGCGTCGTAATAGCTGTGATAAGCCGCGGCCAAGTCGCGCAGGTAGAAAGTCACATCGTGCGGGGCCACATCGGTGGCGGCCATGCGGAGCATGTCGGGGTATTTGGCCAGTTGAAGCATCAAGGCCTGAGCGGCCGGTGAATCCAGGTGCGACAAATCCACGCCCTGCAAGGCCTGAGCCACATCGCTGCCCTCTGGCAATCCCTGGCGCAAGACCGAACAAATGCGCGCATGGGCGTACTGCACGTAATAAACCGGGTTGTCGTTGTTGCGTTGCACCGCCAGGTCCACATCAAAGACGTATTCGGTGTCGGGCTTGCGGCTGAGCAAGAAAAACCGAACGGCATCTTTGGACGTCCATTCGATGAGGTCACGCAAGGTCACATAACTGCCCGCACGCTTGGAGATCTTGACCTCCTGGCCGCCGCGCATGACGCGCACCATGGTGTGGAGCACATAGCCCGGGTAGTCGGTGGGCACGGCCAGCGAGAGGGTTTTGGCTGCGGACTGCAAGCCCGCACGCACGCGGGCAATCGTGCCGTGGTGATCGGTGCCCTGAATGTTGACCACCTTGACGAAACCACGGCGCCACTTGGAGAGGTGGTAGGCCACATCGGGCACAAAGTAGGTGTAGCCGCCATCGCTTTTGCGCATGACCCTGTCTTTGTCGTCCCCGAAATCGGTGCTCCTCAGCCAAAGGGCGCCGTCTTGTTCGTAGGTGTGACCCGAGGCCTTCATGGCTTGCACCGCTTCTTCGACTTGCCCCGTGGTGTAGAGACTGGACTCCAGGTAATACTGGTCAAAGCGAACGGCAAAGGCCTTCAGGTCTAAGTCTTGTTCACGGCGCAAATACGCCACGGCAAATTGGCGAATGCCTTGCAAGTCGTTCACATCGCCACTGGCGGTGAATTCGCGGTCATCGGCGCGGACTGTTTTGCAGGCCAAAAAATCATTGGCAATGTCTTGGATGTAGTCGCCGTTGTAAGCGGCCTCTGGCCATTGGGCGTCGCCAGGTTTGATGCCTTGGGCGCGCAGCTGCGTGCTGCGGGCCAGGGTGTCGATCTGCACGCCGGCATCGTTGTAATAAAACTCGCGGTGGACTTGCCAGCCTTGGCTTTCGAGCAAGTTGCAAATGGCATCGCCCAAAGCCGCCTGCCGGCCGTGGCCAACGTGCAATGGGCCTGTGGGATTGGCCGAAACGAATTCAACCAGCACCCTCTCGTTGCGCAGACTTTGACGGCCATAGGCTTCGCCCTGATCGAGCACCTCGCGCACCACCTGTTGCTTGGCACTGTCTTTGAGCCGCAAATTGATGAAGCCGGGCCCAGCGATTTCGGCTTGGGCCACCCACTGCTGAAACCCCGGACGCAGCAACAGGGCTTGCAAAAGCCGCTCAGCCACTGCACGGGGCGCGAGCTTGAGGGGCTTGGCCAAGGGCATGGCAGCGGTGATGGCCCAATCGCCATGGGCAGCCACTTTGGGGGACTCGAGAGACGCTTGAGCCGCAGAGCCGGGGCTGAGTTCGTCGAGGCAGGTGGCCAAATCGGCCAGCAGTTGTTCTTTCACGCGTTGCATGCCGTGGATTCTAAGGTTGGGGGTATTGCAGCGCCTGCATGGCATGATTACGCCATGCAAAAGTCCCTGGACCGAACCCACCACACGCCCAGCCTGAGCTGCGTCATGCCGGCCTTCAACGAGGAGTCCACCCTGGACCGCGTCGTGCCCGAGGTGATTGCGGCCATGCGTCAACTCTCGCCCAAGGTCGAGCTGGTGGTGGTCAACGACGGCAGCAGCGATGCCACCGAAGACGTGCTGGATCGCCTCACGCAATCCCATCCCGAGTTGGTCACCCTTCATTTGTCGCGCAATTTCGGCAAAGAGGCGGCCCTTTCGGCTGGCATCGATGCTGCGGCGGGCGAGGTGCTGGTCCTCATGGATGCCGATGGCCAGCATCCGCCCAGCTTGATGAAGGAGATGCTTGACCACTGGCGGCAAGGCGCAGATGTGGTGTATGCGGTGCGAAGCACACGGCACGATCAATCCAAACTCCATGCCCTGCTCACAGGCTGGTTTTATCGTTTGGTCAACGCTGGTTCGCGCGTCAAGATCCCCGCCAACGCCGGCGACTTTCGCTTGCTGGACCGAACGGTGGCTGAAGCCCTCAAGGCCTTGCCCGAAACCAACCGCTTCATGAAAGGCCTTTACGCCTGGGTTGGGTTTCGCAACAAAGCCATCGAATACCAACCCTTGGACCGAATTGGTGGAACCACCTCATTTGGTCTTTGGGGTGGCTTTTCATTGGCGCTGACCGGACTGGTGTCGTTCTCTGTATTGCCTTTGCGCCTTTTGGCTTTGCTGGGCCTGGTGGTCTCGCTCTTTGCCCTGGGCTACGGTGCCTGGGTGATCGTTGAGTATTTCTATTGGGGCATCAATGTGCCGGGCTACGCCACGCTGGTGGTCGCACTGATGTTCTTCAGTGGCGTGCAACTTTTGGCGCTGGGCCTGCTTGCAGAATACATAGGCCGCATTTATGAAGAGGTCAAACGCCGCCCCCGCTACTTGACCCGCAAGCAAAGGGGGCAAGGCTTGCTCACCGGGCAAAACCACGCGACAGACCGTTCGGACTGATGCCCATGCGCTGGCTTTCCTCGGGGCTGATCTTCATCGCAGTGGGTCTGAGCGCTGCATGCGTGCACTTTGGCACGTTTTGGACACTCACCCGAATCGGAACGATTCACCCATTGCTCGCCAACGCCTTGGCCTTTGTGGTGGCCTTCGGCGTGAGCTTTCTCGGTCACCACAAGCTGACTTTCTCCGATCACGATCAAGCGTGGCACACCAGTTTGCGTCGATTCGGCGTGACCGCCTTGCTGGGCTTGGTCACCAGTGAAATCGCGTTGGCCCTGGTTTGGCGGATCTTGGCTTGGCCGGATTGGCTGGGCGTGCTGATCGGCCAAGGCATTGCAGCCGTGCAGACTTTTGCGCTGGGGCGTTGGTGGGCCTTTGCCCGTTCAGGGCATCAGCCGCAATCCACCCCGTGACGCGCGGCCAACTGTGGCCATTGCGGACCCGATAAAAAAGCCCACTCCCTCACCCTGGCCTGACCAATCGGGTCATCGCCCTCAGCACGCAAAGCGGGATGAACCATGAGCACCGCCGAAGTGAGGCCATCGAAATGGTGCAGCCACTGCGCCATGTGGGCCTCAAAAACCCCAGGGGCTGGGTTGAAGTCGTAAACACCAAGCAAGGGGCCTTTGAGACTTTGGCCAGCCTGCTGAACGCGTTGAACAAACGGCTTTGCGCCCCAGGCATCGATGACCGACGCCTTGAAGCGTTCAGCCATCCTTGCCCCATCGGGCAAAGCCACCTGAGCGTTGCGCAACCAAGGCCACGCCCCTGGTTGCGGCGTTGCCTCAATACCGTAGCGGCGATCCAGCACCTCGAACAAGGCATCGCGGATAACGGCAAATTGGTGAATGTGTTGATGCCCATCCACATGAGAAGGTGGGTTTTCCCAGACCGACTCAAACGCATCCAGCTGGCGCTCGATCACTTCGCGTGCTTGGCGATGCGACAGGGCTCGCAGCGCACAGCGGGCCATCAAGACTGGCAAGGACATGCCGTGACCTGCAGCGACAGCGAACGGGCTGGTCCAGTCCAGATGCAGTCCCACGCTGGCTTGAGCCGCATGCGGCCGCAACACCTGGGCATCGCTGGGCCAACGGGGTGAACACGCCATGACGCTGGTCGCATGGATACGGCCTAGGGCCAGCAACTCGGCAATCGCCTGGCTCACCGATTCGCTGGCCGCGAAATCGTCCGCGCACACGCAAAGCCTGTGGTCTGGGCTTGAAAAGACCAGATCTGACTGGGGCAAGACATCCGAGGGGCTCATGCGCACATTTTCCATCTAGACTGAGTGCGTCTGATTCAGCGATCAGACTTGAATCTTTCCCATTTTCCATTCCCCCCATTGACCGCACCATGACCCGTTCCGACTCGAATGCCTCCATCCCATCGCCATCCGATTCACGCCTCGCACACTTGTCCGTGGTTTGGTTTGTTCCCGTCATGGGCTGGAGCGGCGTGGCGCTCGCTTGGTGGGCAGCAAGCGTGCAATGGCCTTGGGCCCAAAGTGTTTCAGCGGTGGCCGCCGTCTTGGCCGCCTCTTGGTACGTCTTCATGCTGGGCGCTCAAGCCTTGCGTTTCGTGCGTCACCGTTCGGCCTGGTTGGCCGATTCGCGACATCCAGTCAA